>JAGHSE010000251.1 GCA_018066015.1 Candidatus Colivivens equi | reverse complement strand
CCACCTTAGCTGCATCAGCCACAGTCTTCACCGCAATACGTCCCACGCCACAATCTGGACTTTCTGCAGCAGGGTCGTTGTCTTCAGTGTCATGCAATATGGTGAAATACTCCTCCAATACATACGAGTCAGTATGGCTCACCGAATTGTCAGATTCATAGCACAACAGATAGTCATCAGGTTTCAATCCCCCAAACGAACCAGTAACCATTCTGTTATCCCAAATTCCGTCACCAAACAGACAAATATTTTTAGGCTTTGAATTAGTATTCTCCCCCTTGTCATAAAGCATCTTCATAAAACGTCTGTAAGCCGTAGCATCAGGAGTACCAGACGAAAACTCGTTATACACCTTGTCAGCGCTGACAACCACACATTTCATACTGTCGTGGTCAGCATGTGCGTCAGCCAGTCTCTGAGCTTCTTCGTTCAGCTTTCCATTTGCAGGAGTGATGATGACGAGGTCAATGTTTTTCAGACTCCTAAGATTCTGGTTTTGAATATTCCCTACTACAGTTGGTTCTGGGTACGATTCGTCCACATTGACTGCAACGAATTTGTCATCTCGTGAAGCCGTAGCACTGAATATCAGTTTACTCTCCTCTAGACTACCTGTAATCTCCGACATCTCCGACATTTTTGTAATTCTCCAAATATGAGTATTACTACCAGCACCATTGAGGGTAAATTGCTGAGTCTTGGCATACTTCTCATTTGACCTGAATACAAGGAATTTCTTGTCCGTCAAAGAGAGTTTACGCAAATAACTTGCTCTGATAAAGTCAAGGTGTCCAGCCGTACCACTAGTTCCAGAGTGTGTGAGTATGATGCTGTCATTATCAGCATGAGCATTTTTCCACACAAAAGAGCCTTCTTCTACGTCAGCATATTCATATTGAGCCAGTTTGCTGAATGTCAACTGCCCCATTCGTGCTTGATTAGCCGTTATTGATAATGACGAACTATTATTACTCGCAGCCGAAAAACAAACGTCAAGTTTCACAGCCCCTCCAGCATATCCTGGCAGGTTGAGCCTGTATTGTTTTGTAGCCTTGCCTCCAAAGTCATACTTCTCAAAGAAAGTACGTCCAGAGTTGATATAACTAAATTCATCAGTTTCAATCAGAGCATGTTCTGGGAAGGTTGTTACTTCCGTTCCTCCCTTTTCCTCCACCTCTTTCTTCAGTGATGCAGGTTCTTTGTCATCTTCAGTAAGAAAATAGCATATCACTTTAGAATAAGGATTATTCATGTGTTTGAATGCAGTCTGCGAAATGCTCTCTTTCTGCACATTCCAATCCTCAGCATACCATTGGGTAGTTCCGCAACCAAAGAACAACAGTGTTCCGTTGTCTTTTCTCCAAAGAGGAATTTCACATAAGTCATCATCCAGATTCTTTAGTCCATATTCAGGCAACACTTCCAAACCATATCCGTAGAGTTTCACTTTCGTAGGGTCTTTGAAACCCATTGCAGACAACTTGTCCTTTGTGAGTTGGTAAATCCCCTCTTTCTCTATAGAAATCTTCACCCACTTTCCACTCGCCAACACCGAGGTAGAGTCATTCTGTGCACCGACATTCAGAGCAGGAATCAGACACAAAACTACTACCAGCATCATACTCAGTATGTTGCTTTTCCATTGTCTGTGTGCCTGTGATAGTCTCATTTTATATTAAATTCTAATACTTTTCTGTCTTCAAGATAAGCTGTCAGATGCTGATTTTCACTTACTGGTCCAACCCCTGCTGGTGTACCTGTGAATATCATGTCACCAGTTTTGAGCGTAAAATACTGACTTACGAAAGCCACAATTCTGTCAATAGAGTGAATCATATCGCCAGTCCATCCTTTCTGAACCATCTTTCCGTCAATGTCAAGATGGAAATTCAGGTCGTTCATATCTTTCCCCAGTTCATCTGTTTTAATCCACTCCCCAATAGCAGCCGACCCATCAAATCCTTTACACAAGTCCCAAGGCAGACCTTTTTCCTTTAGTTCGTTTTGCAAGTCTCGTGCAGTGAAGTCAATACCTACCGTCACCTCGTCGTAGTATCTGTGTGCAAATCGCTCTGCAATACTCTTGCCCAGTCTGTTGATTCTCACTACAATCTCCGTCTCGTAGTCAAATCGTTTTGCGAAATCAGGAATAAAGAATGGTCTTCCTTCCTTCAGAACTGCTGATTCGGGTTTGGTAAAGATTACGGGCTCCTTTAGAGATAACGTATTATTAAGTTCTTTATTGTGTAAGGGATAATTCATCCCAACTGCCAGTATCTTCATAAATTGATATTGAGAAGTCTCATTATGTCGTTCCAAGTAGCCAGCACCATAAGTGCAATAATCAACCACAACCCTACAGTCTGCACTCTTTCCAGGAATTTATCATTAGGCTTCTTTCGGGTAATGATTTCCCAGATAGCAATCACAGCATGTCCGCCGTCGAGAGCAGGAATAGGCAGTAAGTTCATTACTCCCAAAGCAATAGAGAGGAATGCAGTGAGCATCCAGAATTTCAACCAATCCCAAGCTTTAGGGAATATGCTCACGATACCAACAGGACCGCCAACACTCTTTGCTCCCTTGGCAGTGAAGATATATTTCAGGTCGTTTACATACCCCGAGATTTGTTCACATCCAAGGTCAATGCCGGCAGGAATACAACTAATCAAATTGTAAGTCTTAGTAGTAATTTTATAGTTAGGCACCTTGTTTTGGAATCCTAGTTTGAAAGTCTCCGTCAGAACTACGTCCTTATCTTCACCGTTGATAGTAAGTACGATATGTCTTGCTTTGAGAGAATCAGCCGCAATGGCATCCTCACCGAGCGAAGCAGGTATAGTAGCCAGTTGTGTAGTGAAGTCGTTGAAATCCTTCACCTCCTTACCGTTAATGGCAGTGATATGATCACCATGTTTCAGTCCAATTTTCTCAGCTGGACTTCCATGCAAAATGCTGTCCACCTCTAAAGGCATGAGTTCTTGAGCGTAGATAGGGTCAAGCATATCCAGCATATTCATCTTCCCACTCAGCGAGACAGTGCTTTCCTGACCATTCCTCAGTACAGTCACAGATTTTGCATTTGAGATATTTCGAATACATGAAGTATTCCATTTCTTCAAAGGTTTGTTGTCTATCTTTAAGATGATGTCACCATCCTGAAAACCATCTTGTTTTGCAGTCTCACTGAATTTGAAACCGTATGTCATGTCCTTAGGTTCGATATAACTCTCTCCCCAAACACATAGTACGAGAGAGTACAATACAAAAGCGGTTATGAAATTCATAATCACTCCACCGAGCATGATGATGAGTCTTTGCCATGCTGGTTTAGTACGGAATTCCCATGGTTGTGGGTCTTGTTTCATCTGTTCTAAGTCCATACTCTCATCAATCATACCTGATATCTTCACATATCCCCCCAGAGGCAACCATCCAATACCATACTCCGTACCTTCGTATTCGTATCCGTCTTGTACGTCGTTACCATTTTTGTCCTTGATAAACTTCTTCTTTGCTGGTTCTTTGCCACGTAGTTTTCTGAACCAGTTTTTGTAGGTACTGAACAAACTGATGTTCCAAGCATCAAAGAATAGATAGAATTTTTCTACTCTAACTTTGAATAACTTAGCAGCTAAGAAGTGTCCTCCCTCATGTAGCGCAATTAGTAGCGCAAATGCTGCAATTAACTGTAAAATTTGAATTAAAACTTCCACGATATTTTAGTTTTTTTATTTTCTTACTTATTTATTCGATTCAGTGCATATTCCCGTGCTATTCTATCAGTCTCGAGAAAATCTTCCAACTCTGATTTGTTGTCAAACGGAACATGGTTCATAGTGTCTTCTATTATCTCACTGATATTGTTAAATGCAATCTTGTCTTCAATAAATGCCCTGTTTGCAATTTCGTTGGCGGCATTGACTATGCAAGGCATATTTCCTCCATTCTTGAGAGCTTCATAAGCAAGAGCCAGACAACGGAATCTGTCTGTGTCAGGTCTTTCAAATGTGAGGTCTTTCATTTGGAAGAAATCTACTCTGTTAAACTCTGATTTCAGTCTCTTTGGATAACCAAAAGCATACTGAATAGGTAGTCTCATGTCAGGCACTCCCAACTGCGCCTTCACTGCACCGTCTTCAAATTGCACCATTGAGTGAATCACCGACTGAGGGTGTATGATTACCTCAATTTGTTCTGGTCTTGCACCGAACAACCATTTTGCTTCTATCACCTCAAAACCTTTGTTCATGAGTGTAGCAGAGTCAATGGTTATTTTTGCACCCATATTCCAAGTAGGGTGGGCTAGGGCATCATTCTTTGTCACCTTTGCCAGTTGTTCTGCAGAGTAAGTTCTGAATGGCCCTCCACTGCATGTAAGGAGGATTTTTTCAATTCTGTTTCCTGGTTCCAGGCACTGGAATATAGCTGAGTGTTCAGAATCTACAGGCAGGATGGGCACTTTATTTTCTGCAGCCAATCTGTTGATGAGTTCGCCTGCTACCACCAACGTCTCTTTATTCGCCAGTGCAATCATCTTCCCAGCCTTGATGGCACTGATGGTAGGACGCAGTCCTGCAAATCCCACCATTGCAGCCAACACAATGTCAACATTTTCATCTTCCACCACCTGACACAAAGCCTCTGCACCAGCATACACCTTGATTGGTAAGTCGCTCAATGCGTTCTGCAATGTCTGGTAGTGAACTTCGTTGGCTATCACTACTATTTCAGGGCGATATTTTCTTGCTTGGTTTATCAGTTTTTCCACACTGTTATTGGCAGTGAGTACGAATGCCTCATACATATCGCTATGTTGCTCTATCACGTCAAGAGCCTGACTCCCAATAGACCCTGTAGAACCTAATATGCAAATTTTCTTTTTATCCATTTCACAAATTCAACAACCCTTCTGGTAAGTCCATTACGATGACCTTGCCGTCATAGTCTATGTCAATAATCAAATCTTCGTTGGCAGGAATGAGAGTTCCGTCTTCGGTTATGAACAACCAGTTTTCTGTGCTGTCATTCACCTCCGCAATCTTGCCAACTACCATCTCTCCGTCTTTTATTGTAAATCCTATAAAATAATATAAGGAAACTACGTTGTTGTCGTTGTTAATATCGTCGTTGTTAATATCGTCGTCGTTGACTTTGTTTAAATCGTTGTCGT
The DNA here is from genome assembly GCA_018066015.1 of Candidatus Colivivens equi. GTDB lineage: Bacteria > Bacteroidota > Bacteroidia > Bacteroidales > Bacteroidaceae > Colivivens > Colivivens equi. Next base: position 19,660 of record JAGHSE010000251.1, on the reverse strand, counting down.
TGTCGTTACTCTTATATCTTTCGTAGAACACCTCACACCCGAGCAACTGCTGAGCTTTTTCCACAGAATTGATGTCCTCGAATTTTACTAATGCCGACGAGTCCGACTTAAAACGATATTCTTCAAAAAAGAATGGTACCAATATTCCGTCAATTTCAATGATAAGATATTCTGAGTTATTTCTGTCAAAAATATCATCATTGAACATAAACACCACTTCGCCGTTCAGTCCGTGAGCTTTAGTGATTCTCCCTATTGGATATACGTCATCCTTCCTTATCATATTCTGCTGATATGTGCTCCGAGTGCCCTCAGACGTTTTTCAATATCTTGATACCCACGATCTATCTGTTCTATATGGCTGATAGTGCTTACCCCCTGTGCGCTCATTGCTGCAATAAGCAGTGCAATACCAGCTCTGATGTCAGGCGAAGTCATTCTTGAAGCCATGAGAGGTCGAATATGGTCGTGTCCTACAATTACTGCTCTATGTGGGTCACACAGGATTATTTGAGCCCCCATGTCTTTGAGTTTATCAACAAAGAACAACCTGCTCTCAAACATTTTTTGATGAATGAGCACCGATCCTTTAGCCTGAGTAGCCACAACCAACAAGACACTCAACAAGTCGGGTGTCAGTCCAGGCCAAGGTGCATCAGCAAATACCAGTGTACCTCCATCCATGTATGTCTGTATTTCGTAGTGGTCTTGCTGAGGGATGTAGATGTCATCGTTTATTCGTTCCAACTCAATACCCATTCTGTGGAATGTGCTAGGAATACATCCCAGATTGTCGTACGACACATTTTTGATAGTCAGTGCACTACGAGTCATGGCTGCCATACCGATGAAACTGCCTACTTCAATCATGTCAGGCAAAATGGTGTGGTCAGCTCCGTGCAGTTCTTTTACGCCATTAATAGTAATGAGGTTTGATGCAATACCGCTAATGTCAGCTCCCATTTGGTTGAGCAACTTACACAGTTGTTGTATGTATGGTTCGCAAGCTGCGTTGTATATCTGAGTCTGACCTTCTGCCAACACTGCTGCCATTATGATATTTGCAGTACCAGTTACTGATGCTTCATCGAGTAGCATAAATTTGCCTACTAGTTTCTCAGCCGTGATGTCATACACTTCTCTGCGCTCGTCGTGGTGGAAATGTGCTCCGAGTTCATACACACCTTGGAAATGGGTGTCGAGTCTGCGTCTGCCTATCTGGTCGCCTCCTGGCTTTGCTACACATGCTTTGTGGAATCGTCCTAACATTGGTCCCAATAGCAGTACACTACCTCTTAGTGATGCACATCGTTGGATGAATTCATCACTGTCAAGATAGTCGATATTCAAGTCGCAAGCCTGAAAACACAGGTCGGTGGTTATCTCTACCTGTGATTTTAGTGGTTCGGCTTTCGTTACCCTCACTCCCATCTTTTTCATTAGATTGATGAGATTGTTGACATCCAGAATTTCTGGAATATTTCTTATTATTACAGGCTCGTCAGTGAGCAGTGTGGCTGATATAACCTCCAATGCTTCGTTCTTTGCTCCTTGGGGGGTTATCTCACCTCTCAGTCTGTGTCCGCCTTCTATTACGAATGATGCCATTTCAAGTTAGAACTGATAAATAAATGTGGTGTTAAGTCTGTTTCCTACGCCTCTGAATTCTGAATCGACATGGCTAAAGGAATAGTTCTTACGAAATCCGTAGTCATATTCCAGACCTATCATACAATAGTCATTGATTGCATAGAATGTGTTGAGTGCTAAATATGCTGAGTTCTTGAATTTCTCAGAATACTGTTCTGCATTTTCGCGATCTGTGTTGACAAAACCATAAACGATATTTGATACCAACTTTTTATTCCATTTATAGTTGCCGGCAATAAAACCGCCATAAATAGGTATAGGCTTCATAGATTTGAATATCTGTTCTTCTGTGTTCCAATCATCAGGGTCACAATCAAGGTCCATTCCGCTTAGGTCGTTGATATAATGCGACAGGCCTTTCCCGTAATAACCTTGTGCTGATATCTGTAGTTTCTTTGTTGGTTGAACCTTTCCACTTAGTGTCACCCCCAATCCCAGTAGGTGTTCCGTATTACCCACATTAGCCATTACTTGACCTTTTTGGTGTTGCCAGTACGATATATTTCGCAACAACGTGGCTGCTCTGACGTGACCTTTTGGCCATTTGTATTTTGCACTCAATACAAAGTCTGGCATAGACTGGTTATCTGGTTCCACACCATATTCCTCTAAAACTGTCGCTTTCATAGTTGGTTGTTCTGCCGATACTCCCAGTGTCCAGTTCTTTCCAAACTGATGTAAATAACCTACCAATGGTTGTGTGTTGCCAATTTGTGTGTTTGGTCCCTTTAAATCTACTGTCATTGCACCTGCTTCCAAGTCCATGAAGAAGGAATAAACCTTACCGATTGTAAATCCATCAATTGAGACGTAAGCCTGATTAAGTTGTATCACTTCATTATCGTTGGTGTTGAGTTTTACGTATGCAATGACTTGGTGTTTGCCTATCTTGTTGCGGGCCTTTACGTGCAATTCAGAGCTACTTGCTGACAGTCCGAATTTGTTGGCATTGTCTGTAGGAATACTTAATTTGCTGGCAGCAAACTTAGGAGCATTGTCAATTGGTGAACCATATATGTCAAAGAATGCAGAAGCTCTGACCGTACCACCAATACCAATTGCGAAGTCTCCGGAACCATACATATAGTGTGGGTCTCCCAGGTCGCTATATACTTTCTGGAAATATCCCAATTCAGGGTTGTATTGTTCGTTTGCCAATTTTGTGGTATCTGCCAAAGTTGTCTCTGAAAATTGTGCGTATGTCATTGTGGTGCACGACAATATCTGTAGCACTGCCAAGACTATGTGTTTTATTGCCTTCATGTTATTTCTTTTTCTTTTTCTTATTATTAGATTTTTGGGCTGTCTTTGTCAATTCACTATCTTGAATAAGATTTATCTCAGAAGGCAATAACTGGACGTTGCCATCTGTGTAAATAGCAAGGTCTTGGAGTATTTTCTCGTCATTCATGGCGTTTACATTCCAAAAAGCCATGTTGCGTTTCATCTGATTGGCTATCTGTAATATAAGTGCAGATTTTTTCGGACCATCTTCCATGGTTTTTAAGATACTTGTCGCTTCTTCTATCATTGCTCCATAATGAGGCTTGCGAATATGTTTCTGGGGGTTCTGCAGTGGTTCGCGTTTCTGGATTTTGTCTGACATCTTTTCTATCTCAACTGGGTAGTCTATGTCTAATTCATAGTTAGCCATTGCAGCAAGGTGGTTCCACAACTTCTGTTGTGTATTGTTTTTCTTTGTTTGTTTGCCATACATAGTAGTCATTAGGGCTACGATAGTCTCTGCGCATTTCTGTCGTTCTTCTCTGCTTTCTAATGTCTTGGCATGATTTACCATATCCTGAATACACCTGCCGTATTCAGGTAAAATCAATTGTTGCCGTTGTGTGTTGTAATCCATATCGTATTTTTGTTAATTGTAGCGAGAGAGTTCTAGTGACTCTAGCGTTTCTAGTGGTTCTAGAGTTGCTAGTTCTTCTAGCCTTGCTTTCCGCGCACATGTAGCACATGTGCGTGCAAAAGCATGCAAAGATACGAAAAATAAATTACAAGGCAAAAAATAATCAAGCAAAACTCTAACTAACCCTACTTACTTTTAATCCACCTTCTCCAACATCTACTTTTACTTTCTCGCCTTTCTTTATATTGCCGGCAATGATTTCTTTACTCAGTACATCAAGCAGATAACGTTGTATGGCACGCTTTACTGGGCGAGCACCAAAGTCGGGGTCATACCCAACCTCTACTAGGAAATCAATAGCTTCTGGTGTAGTTGTGAGAAATGGTTCACCCTTGTTTGATGAGTCTGTATTTGTCAACAACTGTTCTACGTGGTTAAGTTGCAGGCTGACAATCCTGCGTATATCATCTTTGCTCAGTGGGGTGAAGTCAATAATTTCATCTATGCGATTAAGAAATTCAGGTCGCATCACATCGTGCAGTTGTGTCTCTGTGAGGTTGCTTGTCATTATTATTATAGTATTCTTGAAATTGGCAGTACGTCCTTTATTGTCTGTCAGTCTGCCGTCATCAAGCACTTGTAGCAGGGTGTTAAACACATCAGGGTGTGCTTTTTCTATTTCGTCGAAGAGAATTACACTGTATGGTTTACGTCTTACAGCCTCTGTGAGTTGTCCGCCTTCATCGTAGCCTACATATCCTGGAGGGGCTCCAATGAGTCGGCTCACTGAGTATTTCTCTTGATATTCACTCATGTCGATACGAGTCATCAGGCTCTCGTCATTGAAGAGATAATCTGCAAGTGATTTTGCCAATTCGGTCTTGCCTACACCTGTAGGTCCTAAGAAGATAAAACTCCCAATTGGGCGTTTAGGGTCTTGCAGTCCGGCTCGGCTTCTTCTTACTGAGTCGCATACGGCTTTGATGGCTTCGTCCTGACCTATTACTCTATGGTGGAGTTCGTCTTCAAGTTTGAGGAGTTTTTCTCTCTCGCTTTGCATCATTTTATTGACTGGAATTCCTGTCCATCTGCTCACTACTTCGGCTATATCTTCAGCAGTCACTTCTTCCTTGATAAGTGCACTGTTACCTTGCTGATTAAGTAAGTTATTTTGTACTTGTTTAATATCGTTGTCAAGCTGTTGTAATTTACCATATCTTATCTCCGCTACACGTCCGTAATCTCCTTCTCTTTCAGCTTTTTCTGCAAGGAATTTTAGGTGCTCAATTTGTACTTTGTCTTGTTGGATACGATTGATTAACTCCTTCTCTTTTTCCCATTTTTTACGCATATCTGAAATGGACGATTTTAGGGTATTTATTTCTTCATCAATTGAGACTTGTTGAGCACTTGTTCCACTACCGTTTGAGGTGTGTTTTTCTGTGCTTGTTTTATCGTCTAATTCTCTGCGTATAGCAGCTCGTTCTATTTCCAGTTGCGCTAATCTGCGTTGAGCTTCGTCTAATTCTTCTGGCACACTGTCGCGCTCCATTCTTAGGTGGGCGGCTGCCTCGTCCATCAAGTCTATTGCCTTGTCAGGTAGGAAGCGTTCTGTAATATATCTGTCTGACAATTCTACGGCGGCTATCACTGCCTCGTCCTTAATCCTGACATGATGGTGGTTTTCGTAGCGCTCTTTTAGTCCTCTGAGTATTGAGATTGACGAAACTACGTCTGGTTCGTCAACCATTACTATCTGAAAACGTCGTTCCAGTGCTTTGTCCTTCTCAAAATATTTTTGGTATTCGTTGAGTGTCGTAGCACCAATACTGCGTAGTTCTCCTCGTGCCAATGCTGGCTTGAGTATATTGGCAGCGTCCATTGCGCCTTGTGACTGACCTGCTCCAACGAGGGTGTGTATCTCGTCGATAAACAAAATAATCTCACCGTTGGCATCTACCACTTCTTTTATTACTCCCTTTAAGCGTTCCTCAAACTCACCTTGATATTTTGCTCCTGCTATCAGTGCCCCCATATCTAAGGAATACAGTTGTTTTGAACGTAGGTTCTCTGGTACGTCACCACGCAAAATTCTGTTTGCCAATCCTTCTACAATAGCTGTCTTTCCCGTACCTGGTTCTCCTATCAAAATAGGATTGTTCTTTGTGCGGCGCGAGAGTATCTGCAATACACGACGTATTTCGTCATCACGACCAATCACTGGATCAAGTTTGCCATTACGAGCCTGGTCGATGAGGTTCGTAGCAAAGCGACTGAGAAATTCTTGTTTGTTGTCCATATTTACAATCTCCTTTCATTTATCACATCATACAAGATAAGTGCCAAATGGGAAAAAGCAAAATTATTCAATTAGCCTTAGGTTCACAGTACAAATCCATTCAACTTTTTCTATGGTAGTACAATATAAATTACTAATTTATTTCTTAATTCCGCAACACTTTGATTTAACTATATTTTAAAGTTCCTGAGCAACAAAAAGTTGCCCAGGATTTTGTCATGTCAGATTTTTTACTTATCTTAGTGCTGCAAAACAAATAAGATAAAAATCTGTATTGACATGGCAAAAGTACAAATAAAATTATTACTGTCCGCTAAAACGTAAATCACATAGAACCATCCGTCCGCAATGCCCATAAACAGCCATTGCGGATGTCTTTTTTTTTATGTAAGCCATCAGGTAACGGATTGGACAATACTACAAGCATAATGGCTAGTGCAATCAAAAAATCAAGCCAAGGTTTGTAATTGTGTTTTTACGTTCTCTCATAATTAGGCTTTTTAATAATGTTTTACATGTATTTCTAGCATTTCTAGTTATTCTAGCATTTCTAGTGTGGCTAGGCTTTGCTATTATATTCCTTTAAGGCTTTTTCTAGTAGGAATAGGGCTCGTTTGATGTTTTCGGTGCAGAGTACGTATGCAAGTCGTACTTCGTCTTTGCCCATTCCTGGGGTGGTGTAGAATCCTGCTGCTGGTGCCATCATGATGGTCTCACCTGTACATTCTATTTCTCGTCCTGAGAACGTGATGGTCTTTGGGGTTTCACTGTCTTTCCACCTGAAGTATGTCAAACACCAAGCACAGAATTTCTCTGCATCGTCAACTGGCAATTTTGCTACTGTGTAGAATGCCCCCATTGGTAGTGGGGTATAACAACCATTGATTCTGTTTACTCCATCAATCAGGCATTTCCTCCTTTCTACATATTGTTCATATACCTTGCGTGAGTAGGCTTCTGTGCCTTCAATTGAGGCTTCTGCTACTATTTGTCCTAATAAAGGTGGACTAAGACGAGCCTGACAGAATTTCATGACTGTCTTGCGTATCTCTGCATTCTTCGTTATCAGGGCGCCTATTCTTATTCCACACTCACTATAGCGTTTGCTCATTGAGTCAATCAATACTACATTCTGCTCGATTCCCTCTAAGTGCATTGCTGAAATATAAGGTGAACCTGTATAGATAAACTCTCTGTAAACCTCGTCGGAGAATAAATAAAGATTATGACTCTTTACTAAGTCTCTTATTTGGTTCATCTCTTTCTGAGTATAGAGATAACCAGTTGGGTTGTTTGGATTACAAATAAGGATAGCCTTGGTACGTTCGTTTATCAATTCCTCAAACTGTTCTACCTTTGGCAGACAAAAACCCTCGTCAATGGTTGTGGTAACAGTACGAATCACTGCTCCGGCAGATACTGCAAATGCCATGTAGTTAGCATAAGCAGGTTCGGGAACGATAATTTCGTCACCTGGATTCAGACAACTGAGGAAGGCAAACAACACTGCCTCTGAACCTCCAGAGGTAATGATAATCTCTTCTGGGGTTAATTTTATCTGATACCTGTCATAGTAATTAACTAATGCCTTACGAAGTGACTTGTATCCCTGACTCGGAGAATACTCCAAAGTCTCTCTGTCAACATTCTTGAGTACTTCAAGTGCTCGCTTTGGGGTAGGCAGGTCGGGCTGACCAATATTCAAACGATATATCTTCACTCCATTATCCTCTGCGTCATACGCTAATGGAGCCAATTTTCTGATTGGAGACTCTGGCATCTCAACGCCACGCTGTGAAATTTGTAGGTTAGGGTTCATACTCTTATTGGTTATTGATATGGCAGAATCAAGACTGCCCGCTACAAAAATTTTACAAAAGTAGTTCTTTTTTTTATATATAGCAAATGAAAGCAGAAAAAAACGCAACATAGTTGCAGTATCATTTTTTTTCCTTAACTTTGCAGACATGAAACTATTCTTCGAAATAATGCACATAGCAGTAGGCAATCGTACCGAACTAACCTGGACACCATCGTCATCAGAATGGTTCGAGGTTTATGAGGTAATTGTAAATCATGCCTTGATTGGGGTGTGTATGAGTGCTGTGTCAACTATTCACCGAATTGCCCTTGATGACGAAGACGGAGAATGGAATCAACAACATCGTACCCAAAATCTTTCCGACGATCTCTATATTCAGTGGACTAGTATGACACGACAAATCTACGACAGAAATGTTGTAGTAAATCGCCAGTGTGCTGAACTGCAGAATATGCTCATTGCAGACGGACTGAGGTCGTCTATCCTCAAAGGTCAAGCCTTGGCTTTACTCTATAATTTGCCTAAGACACCATCACATCCACATCCACTTGAGCTGACTCCTTATCGTCAGAGTGGCGATATAGATATTTGGATAGAAGGTGGACAAAAAAGAGTATATGATTGGCTCATGTCAAAAGGCTTTCCAACAAAATCGCCTGGTGCACACGATTACAAGACTGCAATATTTCCAGATACATTAGTTGAAGCGCATTTTTCAGTGGGTAAAATATATAATTGGTTTGCTAATTGCAGTTACCAAAAATGGCAGAAAAAGCATGCCGAAGAACAATTCCTTCATCATGTCACTCTTACAACTGGTGAGGATATTACAACACCTACTCTAGAGTTTTACAGCAGATTCTTACTTGCACATATTTACCGACATTTCTTCTGTGAAGGACTCGGACTGAGACAAGTAATGGACTACTACATCGTACTGCGACATTTGCAGGCAGAAAATGGTGAGGACGTTTTACGCAGTAATCATGCGTCGTTCCTGACTCGGTTTCATAATGCCTTGCTTTATGTCATACATGAGGTGTTTGGTGATACGGCGGGGCTTTCGTACAAGGAAACACCAGAAGGACGATATTTGCTCAAAGATATTCTCAGTGCGGGTAGTTTCGGAAATGCTGATTTTGCTCGAGTTTGGACTGACGAACCAAATCGATTCAAACGACACATGAAGTTCCTGAAAATTCAGTCACGTTACCTAAGGCATTTCCCTCTGGATACTTTATGGAGCACGCTTTATACAGCAATGTAAAGGCTAAAAGATAATTCTAGCGTTTCTAGCATTTCTAGCATTTCTAGAGTTGCTAGTTCTGCTAAAGTTGCTAGTTCTCCTAGCTCTCAAATTGCTAAAATTTTGAAAAAATGATTTTCGTGGATATAGTTTAGGATTTTTTTAGTAAATTCGCAAGTCGAAATAATATTGCTAAATCATGACTTGCGAAGAAAAATTTTTTGAGATTTATCATAAAGAATCCGAATGTGTGGATTTTTGTCCTTACAGAGTGTGTCCAATTGGGGCTCATAGTGATCATCAATATGGCAAAATAACAGGATTGGCTATTGACAAAGGTATTCGTATTGCTTATTCCATAAAACATAATGGGGTTGTAGAATTGTGTTCTCTACAGTTTGACAAACGTGCTCAGTGGCATATCGCTGGTGTTCCAATGATTAAAGAAAATGACTGGGCTGACTATTTAAGAGGTGCAACTCTGCAGTTGTCAAAACGCTATCCTCTGAGTGTGGGACTGAGTGGGGTGATTGAAGGAAGTCTCCCTATTGGGGGATTGTCTTCATCTGCTGCAGTGACTCTGGTGTTCTTGAAAGCATTGTGCCACGTCAACAACATTGTCTTGACAGAAACTGAAATGATAAGTTTAGCTGTATCTGTTGAAAATGACTATGTGGGAGTAAGTAGTGGAAAACTGGACCAGAGTTGTGAGATTTTCTCAAAGAAAGATTATCTCTTGTATCTTGATACACTTGATGACCATTATGAACTGATTCCTACAAATGAGAATATGCCTCCTTACGATATCGCTATTTTCTTCAGTGGGGTAGAGAGAAGTTTGGCTGGAAGCAAATTCAATATGAGAGTAGATGAATGCAGAAGTGCGGCATATGCCTTGAAAGCTTTTGCTGGTATGGAGTATGGAAAATTTGCAGAGACATTTCTTCGAGATGTTCCAAGAGAGATATTCGAACAATACAAAGGCAAACTGCCAGAGACATGGAGACTGAGAGCTGAACATTGGTACACTGAGTTTGAACGTGTAGAGGCTGGGGCAGAAGCATGGCGTAAAGGTGACTTGGAGGCTTTCGGACGATTGAGCTTTGAAAGTGGACATTCTTCTATTTATAATTATCAGACAGGTTCACCCGAACTGAAGACTCTCTATGAAATCATGACTCGAACAGAGGGTATATATGGTGGCAGATTCAGTGGGGCTGGATTTAAGGGTTGTTGTATGGCGCTTATCAATCCAGACTTTGTAGAGAGCATAGAGAGAGAGGTTGAGTCTTTGTATCTAAAAGAGTTTCCGGCACTTAGAGGAAAATATCAGTTCGTGATTTGTCATAGTACAGACGGAATAGGAAAATAATACAAATCCAAATGGCAAGTAACAACACATGGAAGACGTTTGGCTCTGTGGGCAGAAAAATTCTGCACATAGTGGGCTGGACTCTTGCTTTTGTTGTTTTATTATTTGTACTCACAGTAGCTTCGCTTTTTTGGCATCCTACACAAACAATGTGGTTGAGAGTAGGAACTTGGTTTGTAGAACAAACTACTGGACTGAGTGTTGATTTTGACGATGCGTATATTGACGTAAAGGTGATGCCATTATTGCATGGTATAGTAGATGTAAAGGAACTGTATAGCACAAATCTAAAATTTGACATAGCTGATGATGCTGATTTGGAATCTGTTGTTGATAAACTTGGACTGGGATTGAATGGTAGTGTAGGTGATGTAAGAGTGGGGGATTTTAAGTGGGAAATCAATGAGGGTAACATGATAGCTGACAGTGTGATGGTGAGTGGTGCCGATATGACTGTGACTATCAAAAATGATACTACTGAAGAAGATGAAGAAAGTGGATTTCTGAAAAAAATTGTTGTAAGGAAGGTTCACGCAAAAGATATTGATGTAAGGATAGAAGGTGATTTTTCTTTAGCTGCCAAGACTGATGATTTGATGTTGGGGGCAATGATTGATTTGGAGAAGGAGCAATATGCTTTTAACGATGTGAGGGTGACTAAACTGAGTGTGCGGAATGATGAATGGGGCAAAGGACTTAGTGATGTGGTGCTCAATGTGGAGGGTAAGATGGCGAAGTATTATGATGACAAATTGGAATGTGAGGGTCTGAAATTAAATGTAGAAAGTGATTATGAAGGAAAACAAAATACGTTGGCAGACATTAATGCAGAGTCTGTAAATTATAATCTGGTAAATGGTGATGTAGGGTTGAAAGGAAATGTGAATGTTAGAGATGTGAAGGCATTGGCTGATTTACTCAAAGGACAAAGTTTTGCTGATACGATATTACAATATACTACTGACATACCAGCCAACACAGAGGTGCAGGCTGATTTTGAAATGACAGGACAGACAGTGAGACTGAATGATGTGTCAGTATCTGTGCCGAGTGTTGCGAATGTGATGATGAAGGATGCTGTGGTTGATATGGAAACTACAAACGTAAAGGGAAATGTGACTGCTAAGGTGATTAATTCACGAAGGTTGTTGGCGTTGCTTCCTAATAATGTCAGACAAATTATTCCTGATATTGATGTGACTGGAATGACGCTCAATACTTATTTTGCTTGGGAAGATGGAAATCTAAAATTGGACAGACTGGAACTGAATGACAAAAATCTTATTACCAAAATAAAATACTTCTTCTTCAATCCTGAGACTGAAGAATATGACATAGATGCAGATGTAAAGAATCTTGAGGTGAATAGATTTGTCAGTGTACCAGAAAGGACTGTAATAACTGGACATGTGAGGGCAAAAGGTAAGGGGTTTGATTTTCTTGCAACTTCAACTTATACAAAAGCCAACATAAACCTGAAGGCAGGAAAGTATGGCAAATATGCGTTGAAAAATACTATGGCTGACATAGCACTGAAACAATCAAAACTCAATGCTGATATTAATATGCGTGACCCGAATGTTGTTGGTGATGTGGAGTATAACGGTACAATGAAGAAGTCGGGTATTAACGGACAACTGATATTGAATGTGCCAAATGCTGACTTGCAGGCGTTGAAGCTGGCTGATGACGTTATGAAAATATCTACTACTGGGGTTGTGAATATAATTACAGACTTTGAGTCATCTGTAAATCTTGATGCTGGTGTGGCTGCTTTGCAGATTCTTACCGAAAAAGATACTATGTTCGTGGACGAATTTACTGTCTATGCTAATGCTACTCCTAACAAAACACAATTGACAGCTGTATCAGGGGATATGGATGTAGAAGTGGACTCTCCTACGGGGTATGAACAACTTCTGGAGAGTGCGTTAAAGACTTGTGAGGTTGTACTGGAACAATTAAAAAATCTAAGACTGGATGTGAATGAATGGAAACAATATCTGCCAAATATGTTGTTGTCTGCTTATGTGGGACAGAATAACCCTGTTGCTAACTTCATCAAACTAAATGGTATAGAATGTGAAGAAATAGATGTAGATCTGAGTACTTCTGCAGAACTGGGGATAAGATGTGAGGCTGGAATGTATGGGCTCAGAACACAAAAACTCAATATCCAGAACTTGAGCTTGAATATGCAGAATAGAAATAATGATGTGCAAGACTCAGACTCATCTGTGGTGGGGACAGATGACAAACTGGAATTTGAGGTAAAGGCGGATATTCCTGAACAACAAGGACGACGACCTTTTTCTGCTGGGGTGACTGGGTTCGTGGTGCAGAACCATGCCGAATTGGATTTTCAGTATGTGGATGAACATGGGGACAAAGGTATTGACTTAGGTCTGCAAGCACAAGTGGAGGATTCTGTGCTACAGATAGGACTGAATGGGCATTATCCAATTATTGCTTTTAAGGAATTTGAAATTAGTGACAGTAATTATATTGATATCCACAAGAAAAACAGAGTGTTTGCTGACTTGAACATGAAGTCGGTAGATGATAGTTGCAAAGTGTATATCCATGCACAACCTGCTGATGACGAGAGACAAATGGTGCGGGCTGTTATCAATAACCTCAATATGGAGCCAATTGCTGCAGTCTTGCCGTTCAATGCTCGTTTTACTGGATTGCTGAATGGTGATGTAGCTTTCATTGAAAAGATGGATACTACTTTTTCTGTGGAGGGGGATATAGATGTTGATGACTTTGTTTATGAATCTACTGCATTGGGACAAGTCGGCGCTAAGTTGAGGTATAAGCCTACTGATGATGAAACTCATTTTGTGGAGGGTGTGCTGAGAAGGAATGGTAAAGACGTGGCTCTGATTAGTGGTAAATATAAGGACGAATTAGAAGCAAAACTAAAACTGACGTCTCTACCTCTTGATATGATTTCGGCATTTATGGAGGATGTGCCAATTTCACTTAATGGGGCTATTGATGCTGAAATGAACGTGAAAGGTCCTGCGGACAATCTGAATTTTGATGGTATTATCAATCCTCATGACGTTCATGCTTTTTCTAAGGCTTATTCCCTGGATTTCATGATTGATAATGACACTGTCTATATTGCTAATAGCCGAATAGATTTTGATAAACTTAATATATATAGCACTGGTAAGAATCCTATTACAATAAGAGGATATGTTGACTTTGCTGACATCAGTGATCCTTATATGAATATTATGGTGACGGGTCGGAATGTGGAAATTATCAATGCTCCTAAAACACGACAGGCTGAATTGTATGGTAAAATATACGGAAATCTGGGGGTGAGGGCACAAGGTAAGTTGAATGAACTCAATGTGACTGGAAATGTGACGATTCTGAATTCTTCTGATCTTACTTATGTGATGACTAATACTGCTTTGTCAATGGGGTACAGACTGGATGATATCGTCACCTTTACTGACTTTGATTTACCTCCAGATTCTACAAATCTTGTAGAAAAGACTTACTCTGGAGTGGATATGAGAGTTACTCTCACTGTGGAGGACGGTGCTAGAATGATGTGCGTGTTCAGTGCTGACGGAAAGAGTTATGTGGACGTGAGGGGAGGTGGTACTCTTACGTTGATAAACCAAAAAGAAGGGGTGAGTGAGTTGTTGGGTAGATATACCATCAACGAAGGATTAATGAAATATGCCAACTCGGTTATTCCTCTGAAAACATTCAATATCGAGAAAGGTAGTTTTATTGAGTTTACGGGCGAACCAATGAATCCTTTTATTGACATAGTTGCAACGGAACGTGTGAGAACTTCTGTAAGTAATACGGACGGAGGTACCCGTATGGTTACATTCAATACTGGACTGAAGATAAACCAGACTTTGCAAAATCTAGGACTTGAATTTACTATTGATGCACCTGAAGATATCAGTGTGCAGAATGAATTGGCTGGGATGAGTCCTGAGGAAAAGAATAAACTGGCTCTCTCTATGTTGGCTACTGGTATGTATGTCTCAGGACGAAATAATGGCGCATTCAATACTACAAATGCACTGAATAACTTCTTGCAGGGTGAAATTAATAATATTGCAGGTAAGGCTGTGAGTTCAGTACTGAAAGTGGATATGAACCTCGGTATGGAACAAACTGTTGACAATGCTGGTTTGCAACATACGGATTATGCATTCAAATTCTCAAAACGGCTTTTTAGTGACAGATTGAATGTAGTGGTTGGTGGACTAATCAATGTAAGTGGCAATTCTGCTAAGAGCCACTCGGGTACATATATTGATGATGTGTCGCTGGAATGGAGACTTGACAAAAGTGGTACACAGTATATCAGATTGTTCCATGATAAGGACTATAATAACCTCATGGAGGGAGAAGTGACTGAAAATGGTGGTGGTATTGTTCTGAGAAAGAAATTTGGAGAGTGGAAGGAATTATGGAAATTATTTAAATTAAAATGAACCAAACGTGTATGTTGGCGTGGTACGAATGATTATGACTGATAAATGAAGATATGTAATTACATAAAGAACCATGAATGTTGGCCACTGATACTATCTGTGGTTATGATGACAGTATGGATAATGACGGGATGTTCTACTACTAGCAATATGCAAGATGGTGAATACTTATATACCGGAATTAAGTCAATAGTGGTGAAATCTGATACTACTATTGATGTTGAGGCTGAGATGCAGGCTCTAGAAGAAGTAAAAGGGGTGTTAAGTTATGCTCCAAATAATTCTTTTATGGGGAGTTCGTCTGTAAGAGTGCCTCTACCTATTGGGTTGTGGATCCAAAACGAACTGATGAATGATCATGAGAAAGGTTTGAAAAAATGGATGTATAATAGTTTTGCATCTACCCCAGTGACTATTTCGGCTGTTGCTCCAGAGACAAGGGTGAAAGTGGCTACGAATACGTTGCAGAATCATGGTTATTTCCAGGGTTATGTGGATTATGAGATTTTGGATCAAAACAACCCAAAGAAAAAGAAGGTTGCTTATAATGTCAATCTGGGGAAACCTTATATTTTGGATTCTATACAATATGTGTTTCCAGAATTGATTGATAGTATTAGAATTGCTGCTGATGACAAAATTTTGTTGCATAAGAATGACCAGTTTAATGCTGAAAAACTGCAGAATGAAAAGAATAGGATTACGGAGCTTTTGCGCAATAAGGGATTTTATTTCTACAGACCTGATTATATAAGTTTTTTTGCTGATTCAACGATGTCCCCGCAGAAGGTTCAACTTTTAGTGGTACAGGATGCACAAACTCCTGATAAGGCTAAGAAACAATGGACGTATGGTAATGTGACGGTCAATATTAACGGACAGAGACGTGTGGGCGTGAAAATGAATGCTCCTCGTGACTCGGTAGAATATGGAGGTGCTAAATTCTTCTTTACTGAAAAATGTCCTATCAGTCCAAATATCTTAAGACGTAATTTTAGGTTTAGAAAAGGACGTTTGTTTTCTCAAGACAGAATAGATGAGACTATTACCAATCTGAGTAATATGCAGATTTTCTCTCAGATGCAGTTTTCGTTTTCTCCTCGTGATACTACTGCTATGTGTGATACATTAGATGTGAGACTGGATTGTACTATGGATAAGTTGATTGATGCCGAGCTGGACTTGGATGTAACTCAGAAAAGTAATGCTCAGGTTGGACCACGTGTGGCGCTGACTCTATCTAAACGAAATGCCTTTGGACATGGCGAGACGTTCTCTGTGAAGGCTAAGGGATCGTATGAATGGCAGACTCGTAGTAATGGGGATTACGAAAGAATTGATAGTTATGAGGCAGGTCTGGATGCGTCTATAAAATACCCTTGGTTGGTATTTCCTTCATTGGCTCAAAAGAGATTTAGATATGCTACTTCTTCACAGTTTAAGGTGGGATTTGATCACTTGAAAAGGGCTGGCTATTATAGAGAAATTTCTTTTCAGGTTTCGGCTGATTATAGTTTTATGAGTAACAGATACTATACTCACAGGTTGACTCCATTGTCGTTTGTGTATAATAAACTCGAAGAAACTACGGCTCGGTTTGATTCTATAGTGGCTGATAATCAAGCTTTGTTGTATAGTTTGCGTGACCAGTTTATTCCTTCAATGGGTTATACAATTATTTATGATAATGACATTGCAGGTGTAAATAAACGTGTCACAACTCGAATTGAGGCTGAAATAAAGGAGGCTGGTAATGTGATTAGTGGAATAGGGGCTTTATTTGGAAATGATGTATCAAAAAATGACAAAAAACTTCTGAATGTGCCTTATGCACAATTCCTAAAAGTGGCACTTGACGTAAGACATAAATTCAGAATCGGTGCTAATAGTATGTTTGCTACTAAATTCTATTCTGGAGCAATATGGTCGTATGGTAATAGTATTATTGCGCCTTATACCGAACAATTCTATGTGGGGGGAGCAAATGATATTCGGGCTTTTGGCGCTCATACTATTGGGCCTGGGCGTTACTATGATTATAAAGGTCGTGGAACTTATCTTGACCAAGCTGGGTGTGTGAAATTACAAATGAGTGCTGAATATCGTTTCCCTATTGTCAGCAATTTGCATGGGGCTGTGTTTGTGGATGCTGGAAATGTGTGGACTATGTCGGAACTAGAGTCGCATCCTGGTGGACAACTGAGGCTGGATAGGTTGTGGGATGATATTGCTACTGGTACTGGCGTGGGATTGAGGTATAACCTGGATATTTTGGTATTGAGACTTGATATGGGTATTGCTCTGCATGCTCCGTATGATACTGGAAAGAGTGGGTATTATAATATTCGAACTTTCTGGAAGGATGGAGTAGGACTGCACTTTGCTGTGGGCTACCCGTTCTGATTATTTTGGTTTTTAATATTTGTGGATAACTGATAATATGGCTAAGGAAAAAGTTCAATATGTGTGTAATGCATGCGGATATGATAGTCCGAAATGGATTGGAAGATGTCCGGCTTGTGGGGAGTGGAATACATTCGTGGAGGTGAAAGTAGGGGGAAAAAGTAGTAGTGTTGGCAATGCATCTGCTGGGTTTAATTTGCATGGCGAGAATTGTCCCATATCAATGAGTAAGATTGTTACTGACAAGGAAGAACGGATTAACTTGTGTGACGGAGAACTCAACAGGGTTCTCGGAGGTGGGTTGGTTCCAGGTTCTTTAACTTTGTTGGGCGGAGAACCGGGAATTGGAAAATCTACATTGATTCTTCAAACTGTACTAAAATTAAATGGGTTGAAAACATTATACGTTAGTGGTGAAGAAAGTGCAAGACAACTAAAACTGCGTGCTGACAGAATAATGGAGGGAATGGGTGATTCTTGCAAAGCTAATGTTGAAGTTCTTTGCGAGGCTATGATGGAGAAGATTTTTGAACAAATAAAAGTTGCTCATCCTGAACTAGTGATTATTGACTCTATTCAAACTATGGCGACAGAGACTGTTGAATCTTCTCCTGGTAGTATTAGTCAAATTAGGGAGTGTGCGGCTTTGTTGCTGAAGTTTGCCAAAGAGAGTAATATTCCTGTAATATTAATAGGTCATATTACTAAAGAGGGTAGTATTGCTGGTCCTAAAATTCTGGAACACATGGTTGATACGGTGTTGCAGTTTGAGGGTGATCAGCATTATATGTACAGAATAGTCAGGGCTATAAAAAATAGATTTGGAAGTACGGCAGAATTGGGAATTTATGAGATGAGACAGAGTGGACTGAGAGAGGTTGACAATCCTTCTGAATTGTTGTTGAGCGAAGTGAATGATAATGAAGAATTGAGTGGGGTT
Organism: Candidatus Colivivens equi; assembly: GCA_018066015.1. Classification (GTDB taxonomy): domain Bacteria; phylum Bacteroidota; class Bacteroidia; order Bacteroidales; family Bacteroidaceae; genus Colivivens; species Colivivens equi. The sequence continues at coordinate 1,586 of JAGHSE010000251.1, read as the reverse complement.
GCTATTGCTGCTGCTATTGAGGGGGTAAGACCTCTGCTGATTGAAACTCAGGCATTGGTAAGTAGTGCGGCTTATGGTACTCCTCAACGTTCGGCTACTGGTTTTGACTTAAAACGACTAAATATGCTTCTTGCGGTTCTAGAAAAAAGAGTGGGATTTAAGATTATGCAGAAAGATGTGTATCTGAATATAGCGGGTGGTATAAGGGTGACGGATACTGCTATTGATTTGAGCGTGATTGCGGCTATTTTGTCGAGTAATGTTGATACGGGGATAGCAAGGGATATTTGTATGTGTGGTGAAGTGGGACTCAGTGGTGAAATCAGACCTGTGTGTAGAATTCTTCAACGAATTTCAGAAGCTGAAAAACTGGGCTTCTCTACTATTTTGGTTCCAAAGGCTAATCTTAATAGTTTGGAAAATGCACATTATAAAATAAATGTGGTCGGGGTGCGTAAGGTTGAAGATGCACTTGCACGACTCTTTGGATAATGAGCATTTGTAAAATGTTATAAATTAGATGTTTTGTTGTTTTTGATAAAATAATGTGCATTGCACACTTTAAATTATTAGTTTTTTTGTATTTTTGCACATGGTTATTACTAGTTATTGATTAGGTTTGAATTATTAATTTATTGTGATATGCAAAAGACAAAAGATTTACTTATTGATGTTGCTCGACAATTATTTGCCAAGAGGGGGTTCGAGGATACAACAATGAATGACATTGCTATTGAATCTGGCAAAGGAAGACGTACATTATATACTTATTTTAGTAGTAAGGAGGAAATTTATTTCGCTGTAATACAGAATGAATTGAACAGGCTTACTAAGCGCTTGGATGATATTACTCACATGGATGCTCCTCCAGAGAAGAAAATGGTACAACTGATTTTTGCTCATCTCGAGGCTGTTAAGGACGCAGTGTATCGTAATGGAAACCTTAGAGCTGAGTTTTTTAGAGATATCTGGAAGGTGGAGGCGGTGAGAAAGGATTTTGATAGAAATGAAATTATCATGTTGCGTCGAATCATTAATGAGGGAAATGATAAAGGAGATTTTGATGTTAGAAATGTAAAACTGATGGCTGTTATTACACATTATTGTATTAAAGGTTGTGAGGTCCCTTATATTTACGGACGTATTGTGGTTAATTCGCCTGAAGAACTTTACCCTTATATTAAGAATTTGGTACATAAAGCTCTAAGTAGTGAGCGCACTGAATTTGTATATGGAGGATAATATTGCAAAATGATATGTTTGTCGAGTGAGAATTGTTTATTGATATTTGATTTGGCATAAAATGAAATTGGTATATAAAAATCTACAAATGACTTTAAGGTTGTTATTTGTATGTGTTGCATTGTTTACTCTGATAGATGCTAAGTGTGAAGATTTTCAACGAAATGTAGAGGGCTGTTTTTGTCTGACTGCTTTGGAGGATAATTCAAAAGTTAGGTTAGCAAAACTGGATGAAGATAATGAGTTGAAAGTGTGTGCTATATATTATAACATTAATGGGAATGGCTGGATACAGATTAAATATGCAAACGATGAGAATATATTATTAAATAAAGGTGATAAAG
>JAGHSE010000180.1 GCA_018066015.1 Candidatus Colivivens equi | reverse complement strand
AGCTTTTTAACTATGTACAAAGATACAAAAAATCTTTGACATAACAAAGCCCTGGCTTGGGAAAGTCGGGGCTTTGATCGTTATATTATGTTAAGAGGTCGTGCCAGTTACTTTTGACACGACCTCTCTTTTTTGTTCTCTTGTTGGTCTTCTTTCTTTTGGAATTGTGTGATTCCATTATTGATGAGTATGTTATACCACTGAAGCATCTTACGCATATCACCTATATGAACTCTGTCGGTATCATAATTAGGCAGAATTCGTGACATCCACGATTTCATCTCCTCTGATGATGCTTTTTTGTGATCAATGTCAACTACCTGCAAACTATATTCACTGCCTATGTTTTCAAAAACCTGAGCCAGCGGTATATCATTGCCGTCATTTGTATATACTGATATGTCACTCAAACCTACAACTTGATTTGTTACATAAATTGGTACTCTTTTCTTCTGAGAGTCAAGTGTCTCAGCTATCAACATCTTGTTTCCTCGTGACACGAGTTTGAAAAGTCCTGGTTTACCAGTTACTGCTAGAATCTCTCTAATCATTGTCTTTTTTAATTTAATTATTTTTCATTAATTTTAAGCATTCTCAATAACAAAATCAGCAAGTTTACGTTTCTCCTCATCAGGCATTTGCTTTGAAATCCACTGAATAGCATGTTCGCGTGTGGTGTGGTCGCGTTTCATAATTCTCTGAATTCGAGTTTCCAAAGGTGCACTCACGAATCCCACCAAGTCAACAACATCACGAAAACCAGATTCAAACAATATAGCACTTTCCATGAATACTTTTTCGGATGTTTGAAGTGAAACCCATTTTTCAAAGTCAGACTTTACCGCAGGGTGTACAATAAGGTTTAGTCGAGCCTGATTTTCTGAAGATTGGAATAGATATTTTGCCAATAACTGTATATTGAGAGTACCATCAGGCAAATATGCTTCGTATCCTACAAGTTTCTTGATTTGTGATATTATAAATTTATCTTCCACCATGAGACGTTTGGCCTCTTTATCACAGTCATACACAGGATAACCTTCTTTCCGAAATTTATCGCAGATATATGACTTACCACTACCGATACCACCTGTTATGCCTATTTTTATCATTGTTCTATTAGATATTCTACTTGTTTTGGATTAATTTCAACAGAAGATACAACCTGAGGCTTCTTGCGTAAAATAACCTTGCATTTTGCGTCTAAGGAAGATAGTGACTGGTAATCAACTGCTACAACAAAATCTGATGATTTAATAGTGTTATACAATGCAGTACTGACACTGAATGTGACTTCTGCCATAGTAGGGAATGTACGCACTATTTTCCCACTTGGCACATTCTCTGTAATAATCGGCACTTGCATAGTACGTGTAGCCAGTAAATCCACGCATAACTGAATTGACACAGAGTCAGGTACAAACTTGACTCCTGTTATTTTTTGCAGAGCAACTGATACATCTAACGTATCTTCTACATTATTGAAAATACGCCCTTCGGTGTAAACAGAAGTTAATGTATCAAAAATAACATCAGGTGCATATACATTGACGTATTGAGGATTTAGGTTGATACCAAGTAGCACATGGTCTTTTGCTGTAGCAACTTTTGTAGCACAGATTACAGGTAATTGCTTGTGTTTGCCTTTTGATATGTATAGTTCCAATGGTGAAGGATTGACATTAACTACTGTTACTTCATTAGGCAACACTTTTGCTAAGACTTTTCTCCATGTGTTAAGGTCAATGTTAACACATTCGTTAACTTGAGGCAAGGATAGAAAATCAATATGTACAATTCGGCGCTTGTTACGCATCAACTGACCTAAAATGGAAAATCCTTTACCACTTAGCGATACTGTCACTGTGGAAGGAATTTCAGATGTCAGAATAACACTGTTAGGAATGTTGTCAATGCTCAGTTTGTATTCCACATCGAAAGTAGTGCTTTCCTTCAAAGTTTGAGCGCACCAAAAGAGAATGGATACGACAAGAAAAGCCATAAAAATCCAAAACTCGTGACTCCTTCGCACAAGTTTTATCAAATCTGCCATTAAGTTTGGCACCCGTCCTAAAATACCCTTTGACATGTAGGTATTGTACTACTTACTGAGGTTTTACGGCATTGGTGTCGCTAAATACATAATTGCGGTCAATCTGAATTTTAACAGAATTTGCTATTTCAATAGTAATGAATGTCTCTCCCTCGTTAAGGTCCTTGACTGTACCAAGAATACCTCCAGCGGTGATAACTTTACTACCTACTTGCAAACTGTTCCTGAAGTTTTGTAATTCTTTACGACGCTTGTTCTGAGGACGAATCATAAAGAAATAAAGTATTGCAAACATAGCAATAATCATAATCCAGAATGACATATCCATTCCTCCTGTTGTGGCGCCTCCCGCCTGTAAAATCTGTAAATTCATAGTTCGTTGTGATTATAACCCTTGACTTTCGCCAAAGGAATGTGATTTGTTTATTTTATATTTGTTTTAATAATTTACCTTCTGTGTGTAACTTACGACATATATGATCTAATACACCATTTATATACTTAGGACTTTTGGGTGTGCTATAATACTTTGCCATCTCTAAATATTCGTTAATGGTAACATGAACTGGTATTTCAGGGAAACTTAATATTTCTGCCATTGCCATTTGCATGATGAGCAAATCCATGAGAGCCAATCTGTTAACCTCCCAATTCTTTACATTCATAGCTATTAATGAACGGTAGTATTCTTCATTTACAATAGAACGTCGTAGCAAACGAATTGCAAACTCACGATCTTCCTCGTCTTTAAACTCAGGAATCAACTCTTGGTCTGCTCCTGCTGATGCCTCAAATCGCTTGATGGTCTTCAATACAAATGTGTCAACAATATGCTTGTCGTCATTCCAGTATAAATTCTTTTCTTCTAGAAGGTTATCTAAATTTTCATCTTGTGAGATTATTACCTTATATAATCGACGCCACAATTCTCTATCCATAGAATAATCTGTTGACGATTCATTCATGTAGTTTCGATAATCATTATTTTCTATGATGGTTTGGTAAAGTTTCTTGATATATTCAGTATCATCACTCCAAGATAACTTCTTTTCAGACTTGAAATCTAATAATTGCTTGTTAACTTCAAGTTGTGCAATAAACTGATTGTCAACGAATCTGTGATTAATTGATGTGGCGTTATGAGTAATCGCATTCAAATCTTCTTGACGTTCTATTACCTGACGAGCGTATTTGGTCACCTCTACGAGTAGCATTAATAAATAATTGTATAAGTCATAAGCTTTGGAAAGACTCAATAATAATTCTTTTTCCATAGCCTCTACACTTTTTCCCTTGTTCTGATAATAAGCATACAACAATTGTATGACTTTTAATCGTATCAATGCCCTGTTAATCATATAGCAAAAAACTCTTTTTTTGATTTTCAACTGCAAAATTATAAAAAAAAAATCATTTTTCTTGCGTATCTAAAAAAAAATAGACAAATTTGCAGTTGAATTTTAATAAATATCACAACACAATGATTGAAAGTGACAAAGATTTAGTCTTTTCAGAGGCAGTAAAAGCAGGAAAACGTATCTATTATTTTGATGTAAAGCAAAGTAGAAATGGTGATCGCTACATTGCTATTACTGAAAGTAAAAAAGTTAACCACGGTACTGAAGAAAACCCTCAGTTGACTTTTGAAAAACATAAGTTGTTCCTTTATAGAGAAGACTATCAAAAATTCACAGATGCACTTGACAAAGCAATAAATATTGCAAGTGAAGTACCTTCACCTTATGAGTCAAATGTAGCAAAACATGATATGACCCATGTAGAACCTAAGGTTGAAAATGCAGTGGCTGAACAGCCTTCAGCAGAGCCAGTTACTGATGAAACTGCTACTGCATTAGACGACTTACTTAAGTTCTAAACGACCAACGCATCTGAGATTAAACTCTCCAAGAGGGTTGATTATCGGCTGATAAAACAGTTGATATTGATTTTTGTACGCTCACAATTTTTATTTTATAAAAAAAAGTATTAACTTTGCAACCGCTTTTTTGACAAGCATACACGTCTTTAAGGGACTGGTGTGATGGCGAATTAAGCAAAACTTAATTTATAGTAACACAAAAACAAATTATTATGAAAGAAATTTCTTTGAAAGGTCAAGTTCGTACAGAACTCGGAAAGAAAGCAAGTCGTGACTTGCGTCGTAATGGTCTAGTGCCATGTGTGATTTATGGTGTAGAACAGTCTGAAGGCAAACCAGTGGCATTGTCATTTGTTGTTTCACAAACAGAATTGGCAAAATTACTTTACACTCCTCACGTTTACATTGTAAACCTCACTATTGATGGTAAAGAAGTAAAGGCTATCCTCAAAGATCTTCAGACAGACTTCGTAACAGACACACCTATTCATGTTGATTTCTATCAAATCACAGAAGACAAACCAATAGTAATGTCTATCCCAGTTAAATTGTTAGGTCATGCTGAAGGTGTAAAAGCTGGTGGTAAGTTAAATCAAATGATGCGTAAACTCAAGGCAAAGGCATTATATACAAAGCTTCCTGATACAATTGATATTGATGTAACTAATCTCGGACTCGGTAAGTCTGTCAAGGTTAGCGAATTGCAATATGATAACTTTGATATCGTTACTCCAAAGGAAGTTGTTGTATGCAACATTCGCGCTACTCGTGCATCTGCTAATGCTAGTGCAGCTGAAGAAGGTGGTGAAGGAAACGGAGAAACTGCTGAATAATGAGCAAATATTTGATTGTAGGTTTGGGTAACATTGGAGAAGAATATGATGGAACCCGCCACAATATAGGATTCAGAGTGTTGGATGCTTTGGCTAAGGCATCCAACATTGTTTTTGAAGATAAACGATATGGTTTTGTAGGTAAGGGACGTATCAAAAATGCCGAAATAGTTCTACTTAAACCAAGTACTTATATGAATCTTAGTGGCAATGCTGTACGCTACTGGATAAATAAAGAAAATATAGACCCAGCAAATCTTCTCATAGTATGCGATGACTTAGCTCTACCTTTCGGTACGTTGCGACTCAAACCTGGGGGAAGTGATGGCGGACATAACGGACTAAAAAATATAGCATCTGTACTCTGTAGTCAAAATTATGCTCGCCTTAGGTTTGGAGTTGGTAACGACTTTCCTCATGGAGGGCAAATTGACTTTGTACTTGGACATTTCACTGCAGACGAAGAAGAAAGAATGGATGAACGCATAGATAAGTTCTGTGAAACAATCAAGGCATTTTGCCTCTCTGGCATAGCATTTGCTATGAATAATTATAATAATAGGTAATATTATGGAAGTAAGACTGGATAAGTGGCTTTGGGCAGTAAGAATATTCAAAACTCGTTCAATTGCAATTGACGCATGCAAAAACGGACGTGTTATGATTGACGGAGTCAAACAAAAGGCTTCGCGAATGATCAAGGAGGGTGATGTTATTCAAGTACGCAAATCTCCTATCACATATTCGTTCAAGGTGCTTCAGGCTATCCAGAACAGAGTTGGAGCAAAATTAGTTTCTCAAGTGATGGAGAATGTAACCCCTCAAGACCAACTTGAGATATTAGAGATGCACAGATTAAGTGGTTTTGTAGGCAGAGCACGAGGCACTGGTCGTCCTACAAAGAAGGAACGTCGTGATTTAGACGAATTTGTGCAACCAACTTTTTTTGGCGATTTTGATTTTAACTTTGATGAAGATGATGACTTTGATGAAGATGAAGAATAAATCAAATTGGAATTAGGAAAATAGCTAATAAAAACAGAGGCTTCACGGCCTCTGTTTTTATTTATTAGTATATCCACTTGATGTAGCAGAAGTCCTGACGATGTGGAAGTTCTGGATGCTTAGGGTACATACGATAAGCAATCTTGTAGTCACCTGCTACTGGTATTCTGTGATAACCCTCAAAGACGAAGTTATTGCCTTCACGTCTTGTGACTGTAAGTGGCTCAACTTGGAATACTTTCAGTCTTCCAGTGTGATGGTCTGTGTGGAGAGTAACAATTTCCAGTCCTACAGCATCTTCAAGTCCTTGTTCGTCTATGATATACTGAATTTTGTATTTCTTTCCTGTTACGACATTACCTGCAATGAGTTCAGGGTCTTTTTCCGAACTTACTACTTTGATATTGTCCCAACGTTGTGCTACGGTTTCTTTCCATGCAACGAGGTCACGTACTTTCTGGAAGTTGTTTTCACTGAGTTGAGCAGAACGTTGAGCAAGAGGCTGATAAAAACGCTCGAAATAGTCATCGAGTTGACGTTTCATAGTGTAGTGAGGTGCAATCTGAGCTACAGAGTTCTTGATGACTTGAACCCATCCAGGACTGTAGTCCTTACCACCTTGACGAGCATAATATAGAGGAATGATTTCGTTTTCGAGCATTTGGTAGATTGTAGCAGCATCAAGTTGGTCTTGCTGATCTTGGTTTTGGTATGTGCGTTTTTCGGTTAATGCCCATCCTGCGCCTTCACGATAACCTTCATACCACCAACCATCTTTTACAGAGAGGTTGACGACACCATTCATAAGAGCCTTTTCTCCAGAAGTACCGGAAGCTTCAAGCGGACGAGTAGGGGTGTTCATCCAAATATCCACACCACTGACTAAGCGACGTGCAAGACGTATGTCGTAGTTCTCAAGGAAAATAATTTTGCCGAGGAATTCAGGACGGCGACTAATTTCGTATATCTTCTTGATGAGCCCCTGACCACCACCGTCATGAGGATGTGCTTTTCCTGCAAAGAGGAACTGTACTGGGTGTTCAGGGTCGTTGACAATCTTAGCTAAACGTTCTAGGTCTGTGAAGAGTAGATGTGCACGTTTGTATGTGGCAAATCGGCGTGCAAATCCTATTGTGAGTGCATTTGGAGATATCTTCTTGAGAATTTCAACAATACGAGAAGGGTCGCCTTGGTTCTTAATCCAGTCGTCCTGGAATGCATTCTTGATGTATGTGACGAGTTTGCTTTTGAGGTTTTTGCGATATTCCCATATTTCATCATCAGGTACTTTGTAGATAGATTCCCAAAGAACCTGATTGCTTTGATCAGATATATATTTTGCATCAAAGTATTTAGAGTAGAGGCGTCGCCATGTGGTTGAAGACCATGAAGGGAAATGAACTCCATTAGTGACATAGCCTACATTTTCCATTTCTTCAGGGAAATATCCTTTCCAAATAGGAGCAAACATATCCTTTGAAACTTGTCCGTGAAGCCAACTTACGCCATTAACCCATGTTGATGTATTGCAAGCAAATGTTGACATACAGAAACGTTCGCCTTTGTCTTCAGGATTGATACGTCCCATACCGATGAACTGGTCCCATGATATACCCATCAAAGCAGGATAGTTAGACATATATTTTGAGAAGAGCCCTTCATCGAAATAGTCGTGACCAGCAGGGACAGGAGTGTGAACAGTATAGAGAGAAGTGGTGCGTACAATTTCGCAAGCTTCGTTGAAGTTATATCCCTTGCCTACCCAATCAACTATACGCTGAACATTGCATAGAGCAGCATGTCCCTCGTTGCAGTGATAGACATCAGGATTGATACCGAGTTTCTTAAGAGTGAGAACACCACCAATACCAAGTAGTATTTCTTGTTTCAGACGGTTTTCCCAGTCGCCACCATAGAGTGAGTGTGTGATAGAACGGTCAAATTCACTGTTGAGTTCGTTGTCAGTGTCAAGAAGGTAGAGTTTAACTCGTCCAACATTGACTTGCCAAAGGTATGCATGTACGGTATAATTATTATAAGGTACATCAATAATCATAGGTTGACCATTAGAATCAAGAACATGTTCAATAGGTAATTGTGCAAAATTCTGTGCTTCGTACTTTGCAATTTGGTCACCATTCATTGACAGTGCTTGAGTGAAATATCCAAAACGATAGAGAAATCCTACAGCACACATTCTTACGTTGGAGTCGGATGCCTCCTTTATATAGTCACCGGCAAGGATTCCAAGACCTCCAGAATAAATCTTCAGTACGTGGGATAATCCATATTCCATGCAGAAATAAGCCACAGAAGGTCTAGACTCATCAGGAGTGACATCCATATACTGACGGAATTCCTTATATACCTTATTCATGAAACTAAGATATTCAGGGTCCTGAGAGAATTCTTCCAGTTTTTCGTATTCAATACGTGCAAGTTGCAGAACAGGATTTTGTCCTACTATCTTCCAGAGTTCAGGGTCGAGGTCCTTAAAAAGTTTGCGAGCATCATGACTCCATGACCACCATAAGTTGTGAGCTATTTCCTGCAATGGTTGCAGTGGTTCTGGAATACTTGTATTAACAGTTACATCTTTCCAATTTGCAACATTCGTGTTGCTAGCTTTGAGATTAATCATATTATTTATAT
>JAGHSE010000240.1 GCA_018066015.1 Candidatus Colivivens equi | reverse complement strand
TCAATGATTGGATATATATCTTCTTCCTTTTCGTATGGATGAATATTAAAATATTGATTACCAGTTAGCATGGCAGATAATTGTGTCTTGGTTTTGTCGTAGAAAATGTGGCAGTTCTTGCCGATGCTTTCAGCATAAGCAAGTTCATATCCAACCCCAAGAGAAGGACAAGTGCATTCACCAATAAGTACGTCACTTTCTCGCAACCAATTCATGTCTTGATTGAAAATGTCGGCATCTTTTTTGCCCTGTTCCATAAGATTGAGATGTGAACATCCAATGTGTTCTGTCAATACAATGTCAGTCTTTTGAATATATTTAATCAATCTGGAGTAGAGTTCTGCATCTACCCGTCCACCTCGAATTGAACCAGCGAAATATACTTTCTTCATAATATTTGATACCAATCAGTATGATTTTTTATCTCCATCTAACGAAAATAGAAGTGAGTTTTATATTTTGCTCGCAAAATTAAGATTTTTTTCAGTAAAAATCAAATTTAAGTCATAAATCTAAATTTTAGTACATTCACAAAATGCAAGCTGACACAATCAGCTTTGACTTACAATGAAACATTTTCCGAGTATTTTATACCTATTAATAACTATCAATCACACCCAAAATCACTAGCGGTTACGTTGGCAATAACTAGCGGTCTCGCAAGGCTGAAGAAGCGGTTAAGTATGCCATAACTAGCTGTCTCGTAGGGCAAAACAAGGCATAGTATGGAGAGGCGCAAACGCTAACTCATTTAAGGTCAATGTCAACGTCAACTGCGCAAATGCACTATGTTTAACGCTGCAAAGAGTGTTTAACTAATGGCTGATTTGGGATTAAAATGTTTAGGTGGGTTCTATAAATTCACCGAATAAGTAATAATTTTTCAAATATGGGTGATATCGTTCTTTTCAGCCCTTTTGTTTTTGTTTCGGTATCTTGCTGCTTTTCAGTCAGTCATGATGCCCGCATCACTGGCTTTGCCAGCTATGTCCTTATTTTGGGCTGAAGGCTCTCCTTCCGCACAGCAATCTGCTCGGAACAAACCTCAAAATCGCAAGAAATGAATTTATAGAACCCACCTTTAGAAAATTATTTGTGAGAAGTCGTGAAGTGATTTTCTCCATACTTGCCACTCGTGATCACCAGGGAAAGTGTTGAAGATAATATTGAGACCTTTTGATTGCATATCCTTCACGGCATTTGTGGTAGGATTGAGACGTGGGTCGTTCTCACCAACAGAAATATACAATACTTTTAGTTCTTTGTTGTATTTTTCTTTGTTTGAGATGAGTCCTGGCATAGCTTTTTCAGCATCAAAACCTTTGCTTTCTTGAATGCCCCCAAAAACACCTGTGCTGAAAATACCTATGTTGCTGAATAATTCAGTATGTTGAAGTCCTGCAAAGAATGCTTCCCCTCCACCCATAGAGAGCCCAGCAAGAGCACGATTTTTACTATCAGTCTTAACTCGGAAATGAGATTCAACGAATGGGATGAGACTTTCAGTCAACTCCTTTTCAAAAGGTTTCATACCCTCTATGTTATATCCGAAGCGAGTACCAGGAATATTGATTGTTCCATTTGCCATTACTACAATCATTTCTTGAGCTTTGCCTTCTGCAATGAGATTGTCAAGAATATAGTTTGTCTTACCCTGATTTATCCATCCGGTTTCGTCCTCTCCACCACCATGTTGCAGATAGAGAACTGGGTAACGCTTCTTGCCAGAGTCATAACCAGCTGGGGTGTATATCCACACACCTACATTTTTGTTGCGTACTTTTGAAAAGTATTCCATTTGTCGTACCTGACCATGAGCAACATCTTTGCAATCATAGAATGTACAGTCTTTTTCAGGAATATCAATAGCACTCGTCATACGTCCACAACCAAAATAACTCTTACTAGCAGGGTCAGAGAACTCAATGCCATTTATTGTAAACCAATAATAATGAAAGCCTTCCATGAGAGGTTTGGTATGAGCCATCCATGTGCCGTCTTGTTGAATGTAGAATTTGCAGTCAGGGTCGAGCGATACCTTCCAATTAGAAGCATCATTTGTTCTGACTTTGAAAAGAACACTATTGTCGCTTAAAATGCGAGGATAGTTTCCGCTGATTGTAGTTTGAGGAACAATAAAAGTTTGGTTTTCAGCCTTCTTGTCATTAAACTCTTTGAGTTGCTGGAAACAATGATTGTTGATGATTTCCTCTAATTTGCGGTCTGGATTATTACGAATGCGACAATTATAATCAAAAATCAATATTTCACCATTGTCTATATTATATGGATGCCATTGAAAATCAGGGAACAGAGGATTTGCATTTGTGGATAAAGATGCAGAATTAGGATTTCCAGAGTAAGCAAAGTTTGCCCAAGCCTGACTCATGATGTCTGCTAATTTTTGGTCTGCATCAGTAGGTTGAGGCAGTTCGTTGCCAGCATGATTGAGAGTGTTGAAACAGAATTTCAATTCATGTCCATGAACAGAACCTTGATTCACAGGCGATTTCCATGTGAACATATAAGTATAAATAGGAGTCTGTCTTCGACTTGATACATAGTCTGCCGTTATGATAGTCTTAGGTCGGAACAATCTGTCACTAGAGAGCAAGTCGTTAAGATTATGAGAAGGCCAAGCTTCATCGAAAGCACGAATATAAGCATCGGTATCATCACCAAAAGTGCGTGTGAGTTGCTGGTGTACGTCTTCAGCCGACATATTTCGGTTGTATGTAAGTTGTTGCAATTCGTTGAATGTAGTTCCGATGATGATAGGTTTATTGTTGGCAAAAGTTGCAAAACCAGGTTGGAAAGGTTGTTGCATAAGTACATCCCCATCAGGAGTAGGTCCAAATCCCCACATCATAGGAGTGCCAGGGCGACGGGTACCGATACTCTTACTCATTGCACGCTGACCAGCTGCATAGAGTTCTCTGTAAGGGACATCCTTTATCTTGTCAATATGTTGAGCATCAATGCCGAGTTCTGTTAGTACTGCCTTGCCTAGAGATTCAGTCATTTCTTTAGTGTTGACATTAAGAATAGTGCCACTCATAATGATAGCTTTATGGAAGAGGTCTTTTGCTTCAGGCATACAAAGAAGAGTGCCCACCTTACCACCTCCGCCAGATTCTCCAAAGACGGTAATGTTGTTGGGGTCGCCACCAAACAACTTGATATTTTTGTGAATCCATTTTAGGGCAGCCACAACATCGAGCATTCCAACGTTGCCAGAATATTTGTATTTAGAAGAAACTGCAGAGAGGTCAAGAAATCCCATGATGTTGAGTCGGTGATTGATGCTCACCACCACAACATCCTTCTTAGCTAACCCCATACCAGGATTCCATGCAGACGTACCAGAATCAAAACCACCGCCATGTAGCCAAAGCATTACAGGCTTGTAGTCTTTTTGATTTTTAATGTCTTTATTGAGATTAGTAGTCCACACATTCAATACACAACAATTCTCGGACATTTCAGATTCAGGTAAGTCACGTCCTGTATTTTGCATAGCCTGAGGTCCCCAATGGTCACATATCATCAGGGTGTCCCAATTCTCAACAGGCATAGGTGGCATAAAACGTTCTGTCTTGGCATAAGGAATCCCTAAGAAGGCATGAGTACCCTCTTGATTGAATCCCTGTACGAGACCAGATTCAATGCGAACTATATTTTCATTAGTAGTCTTTTTCTGTGCAGAAACAGAAAGAGTAAATGCTGCAAGACAAAATATTAAAGCAATTATATTGTGTTTCATAGTTTATGATTTTATTTTGTTGTGCAAAGATACAAAATAGTTTTGTTTATTTTCTTTTTTTTGTTTTAAAAAAGTTTTATGTTTTGTTAAATTTTTTTTAAATTTGCCAAAGAAAGTGCAATAATGTAAACCTAAATATGAAAAAGCAGTTTATTATTCTCAGTCTGATATATTTTCTGAGCAGTTTTGCAAGTATAGCTCAAGAAACAAAAATAATCAACATTGACTGTAGTAAACCAAGTGGAACTATAGACGGAATGCTGTATGGCCAACTATTTGAACACATTTATTTTTCAGCCAATAACGGAGTATGGCAGGAATTGTTATTTGAACGTTCATTTGAACCAGAACACTATCCTGGCATACCTCCACGCGATGGTTATTTTGATGGTTGGTTTATGGACGACAACAATGTGTTACATTCCCCAACTCGCTACGAACAACCTATTCACATTACAAGAGTACCAACAGATGATTACGACTTGACTTTTAGTGTGAATTGGCGGTCGTATCGTCTTGCTAGAAGAGCTTGGAGTGGCGGATTGATGGATATTCGATTTGCTTTCAGAAACAAAGCAGACGGCGAACCATATTATTTCCGTATGCACAATCCTTATTATGAAGTTCGCACATTGTCAGTATCTCAGACCGAAGCTATGCGCAAGAATGAAGAACAAGCAAAAGCTCGTGAAGCATTGCAGAAAAATGACAACATAGCCAACTTCTCTATATCAGCAATGGTAGAAAAGGAGGCACAAATGTATGGCCGTACCCGTAAGATGAAAACATTGGATGCTTTGGTGAAGGTTAATGCCACATCATTACAAATAAATGAAGAACAAAAATGGCATGACGTAAAAATCAGTTGTCGTGGAAATAAAGTAAAAGTCTATTATGACAAAAAACAAATTCTGACATATGATAAGTTAGACAAAGTAGGCAAGAACGACATTACATTTTGGGTAAACTATACAGAAGCCTTATATCAAAATATAAGGGTAACATCTCCTGATGGTAAGAAAACTTATTTTGAAGGCACACCATCAGATGTCATGATACCAAATGTGGCTCCACAGTGGAATAGTTTTGGCAACGGACAGTTTGAACTCGTAAAAGGCGATGCCGTGAATATGAATTATTCTCAGAAAATTACGACGACACATCAATCAGGATTGCGTCAAGGTCCTCAGAATATAATAAAAGGTGAAAAATATCTTGGATACATCCATGCAAAAGGAAATGGCAACCTAAGCATAGCCTTGATGAACGGCAATAAAATTATTGCATCACAAACATTAGGAGTTCCAGGTTCTGCATGGAAGAAATATGATTTTTCGCTATCTACAACAGACTATTCAGGTGATGCCGATTTCGCAGTTTGTGTGGAAAATGGTACCATACAGATTGATGAGGCAAGTATGACAACAGCTACAGGCAAGTCATTAGGCGGATTTCGACCAGACATTTTCAAGACAGTGCAAGACCTTCATCCAACATGTCTTAGATGGCCAGGGGGAGGATATGCTGCTCAATATGATTGGAAATGGGGTGTCGGACCACAAGAAAAGCGTTATCGCTGGGATCACTGGATGTGGATGGACTACGATCAAAACTGCTTTGGTACTGATGAGTTCATTAAATTTTGCAGAACAATCAATACAGAGCCAATAATTGTAGTAAGTGTGGGTTTTGAACGTCCTGAATCAGAGGCTAACCAAATAATGGAAAATGCCCTTAATTGGTTACGCTACTGTAACGAACCCGCAACAGGAGAGTGGGGGGCAAAGCGTGCTGCAAATGGCCACCCAGAACCATATAATGTGAAATATTGGGAAATAGATAATGAAATGTGGGAAATGGGAATAACTAGATATGAAGCCTGTGTACGACGTTATTCCGAGGCAATGCGTAAGATAGATCCATCAATCAAAATAATAGTGTGTGGAGGATTTCAGGAAGATGCAGATTTTATTAAGCGGTCAGGAAACTACTTTGACTATATGAGTCTGCACCACTATGAACAACAGAATGGCTATGCGTCTGGTCCAGAAAATCTTGGGCGTCAATATGATAAATATGCACAGATGATAGCAGAGGGACCAAATCCAAACATAAAACTCTTTATTTCAGAATGGAATCTCAATAGTCAAGATTGGCGTACAGGACTTTTTGCAGGAGGATTCCTCAATATGTGTGAGTCTAAGGATGTTGTAGCAATGGGTGCTGCAGCACTCTTCATTCGTCGTACTGATTCGCCTGACTGGAATAATGCCTTCATCAATTTCGACTATAAGGATGTATATGTAGCACCTAATTATCAAGTTACAAAACTATGGTATGACCACTTCTCGCCATATCGTCTTACATATTCAGGAGATACAGGTAATCTCAATGTCGTTACTACAATGTCAGAAAATGGTAAATATGTGATTGCCAAAATTGTAAATCCTACAGAAAAGGCCACAAACCTAACCCTTACTGGAATGTGGCAAGGAGATACTGAAGCCACGTATGAATATTACGCTCCTGGTGATTTGATGATAGGTAATACGATGGATAACAAGGATGCTGTAAAACTCATGCAAAAAGAAATTACCCCAACTGAAAAAAACTACAATTTGCAAGTGGAACCTTATTCAGTAGGTGTGTTGACAATAACAAGAAATTAATGAATAATGTGGAATATTAGTAAGTTATCATTTTGAAATATGAATTACGCATCAATAATCTCACTCCTAAAACGTGAAGTAGTACCAGCAATAGGTTGTACCGAACCAATGGCAGTAGCACTCTGTACAGCTCGTGCGACTGAGAAACTCGGAGAAATGCCTGTAAAAATAAAAGTAAGTCTGAGTGCGAATATACTAAAGAACGCAATGGGTGTAGGTATTCCGGGTACAGGAATGGTCGGACTCCCAATAGCTGTAGCACTTGGAGCCATTGTGGGTAAGAGTGAATACGGATTGGAAGTCATTCGTGATTGTACTCCCGATGACGTGGAGAAAGGTAAGGCTTTTGTTCGTACAGGTGCAATTGAAATTACACTTAAACGAGGAATAAAAGAAAAATTATATATTGAAGTAACCTGTATTGCTACTGATGGTAATACAGCAAAAGCATGTATTGCTCATACTCATACCAATTTTGTTGGAAATGATTGGACAGATATTTCTTCCGAGTCAGAAATGATTGACGAAGATAACCTCACACTTCGCACTGTATATGATTTTGCAACAACAGTACCCCTTGCAGATATAGAATTTATTAACGAAGCGGCTACTCTCAATGAAAATGCAGCAAAAGAAGCACTGAAGGGTAATTACGGACATGAATTAGGTAAAACACTCTCTCGTCCTCTTGGCAAGGGAATAATGGGAGACAGCATTTTCTCGCACATAATCTCATCTACTAGTGCGGCTTGTGACGCACGTATGGCAGGAGCCATGATTCCAGTTATGAGTAATTCTGGTTCGGGAAATCAGGGTATTGCAGCCACTATGCCAGTTGTGGTCTTTGCTCGTGAAAATCACAATACAGATGAAGAACTGACACGCGCACTAGTCCTTTCACATCTCACAGCTATTTATATCAAAGAAAGCCTTGGTCGTCTCAGCGCATTGTGTGGATGTGTGGTGGCATCTACTGGTTCAAGTTGTGGTATAACATATCTTATGGGAGGAAACTATGACCAGATTGCATATTCAGTGAAAAACATGATTGCTAATCTTGCTGGAATAGTATGTGATGGTGCAAAACCATCATGCGCTCTAAAAGTATCAAGTGGTGTATCTACAGCAGTACTCTCTGCAATGCTTGCTATTCAGAATCGTACAGTATCTTCAGTTGAAGGACTTATAGAAGACGATGTTGACCGTTCAATTCATAATCTCACTAAGATAGGTCACGATGGAATGGACGAAACAGACCGTTTAGTTCTCGACATAATGACAAATAAAAAACATACTAGCACGAAATGAACGGCTTGTTACTTGAAGATTTTCTGAAAATTTTCAGTATGGATAAAAATTATATTAAAAAGTAATTTTGTGGAATGACAAAGTTTTCATACATTTGCAATCAAGCACTTATAAACAAATTTATAATTCATATATAATTCAATTAAAACCTAAAATCTATGAAAAAATTATTTTTCGTTTTGTCATTATTGACAATGATGGTTATCGGTACTACAGCACGCGCCGCAGTTAACCCAGTTCTTGATATCGAAGGTGGTAAGGTTCAAGGTGTTATAGGCCAGGACCCAAGCGTGTTTATTTATCGTGGAATACCTTACGCAGCACCTCCTATTGGCGATTTAAGATGGAAAGAACCACAGCCAGTAGTGGCATGGAAAGGTGTGAAAGTTTGTGACACATTCGGACATCCAAGTTATCAGGCAGTACACTATCCTGGTGGATATACTACAGAATGGGGATATGGCAAAGAACAACCTTATAGTGAGGATTGTCTTTATTTGAATATTTGGACAAAGGCTCCAGGACAGGTTGGTAAGAAGTTACCAGTAGCTCTTTGGATTCATGGTGGTGGTTATCGTGAAGGTTGGGGCTCAGAACCTGAGTTTGAAGGTGAAGAATGGGCAAAGAAAGATGTAGTGCTCGTTTCTATCAACTATCGTCTTGGTGTATTTGGCTTCATGGCTCACCCAGCATTGACTGAAGAAAGTCCTCATCACGTTTCAGGTAATTATGGAATCCTTGACCAAATAGAATCACTGAAATGGATAAAGAAGAATATAGAAAAATTCGGTGGTGACCCTAACAACGTAATGATATTCGGACAAAGCGCAGGTGGCGGTAGTGTCCGTACACTTTGTGAAAGTCCATTAGCAAAAGGTTTATTCCACAAAGCTGTTATCATGAGTGCTGGTGGTATGACAGCAGCTCCAGCAGGAGGTCAGCAAGGTGGTCGTCCACGTATGGGCATGGGCATGATGGGCGGTGGCTCACTTGAACAGGTTGCTGAAACCAACAAGAAGATGATGGATTGGGCAGGTCTTACAGACCTTCAGAAGATGCGCCGTGCTTCTACAGAGACAATCTATGCACTCAGCACACTCTACGGACAAGTATCAGGCGAACGTGCATTCTCCATGATGATGCCTCTCGTTGACGGATATGTATCTCTCAAGAGTTTTGACGATGCTTGCACAAGTGGTTCCCTCGCAGACGTTCCTTATATGATTGGTTACACACTCAATGACATGGGTGACATGAGTGACGGTATCGTTGCTTTTGGCCAGAATCGTGCAGAGAAAGGCAACAAAGCATGGGCTTACGAATTTGCTCGTCCACTTCCTGATGATGGTTCACATCCTGAAGTAACTCGTCAGCTTAAGGGGGCTTTCCACTCTTCTGACCTTTGGTTCGTATTCAAAACTTTGAAATATTGCTGGCGTCCTTGGACAAAGGGTGACTATGACCTCTCTGAAAAGATGCTCGTAGCATGGACTAACTTTGCTAAGTACAGCAATCCTAACGGAAAGACTGGCAATGCATGGGCTCCATGTACAAAGGATAATCCTAATTTTATGGTATTCAAACTTGACGACAAAGACGTAGAAGCATCTAAGTTTGGTGCACCTGAAAAGGCTCCACAGACTGGTTTTGGATTCGGTTTTGGAAGATAAGACTAGCTACGTTAGAGAGAAAAGTGAAGATTGAAGGGATTTGGGGAATTTTGAGCTCCTGAAACTTTCAAACTCAAAAAAAAATCAAATTGAATTAAGA
>JAGHSE010000390.1 GCA_018066015.1 Candidatus Colivivens equi | reverse complement strand
GTTCTCTTGTCTATGACAATCTGTTTCCTTTGCATATCAATCAATTGATTTTGAGGTACAAATATACTGAATTCTCCAAATAAAACGCCTTATTTCGCAAGGTTTTTATATTTCCAATGCCTTATTTCACAAGAATCACGCTCAATGGCTGCCTTATTTTGTAGCATATAATTGGAATTCTCTTTTACGGATAAATCTTGCGGGATTTCCCGCCCAGATTTCAAACGGGGGAATGTCCTTCGTCACGACGGAGGAGGCTCCAATTATTGCACCTTCACCGATTGTGACCGGTTTGCATATAACGGTACCCGTTCCAATGTAAGCATTACGTTTGATAACAACTTTCCCTCTTGAAAAATGGTGGTATTTGTTATTGTCATTCTCAAAAAAGTGTGATAATATAATACAACGCGCTGTTATACCAGCTCCACTCTCAATGGTAATATCTTCAGGATAATTTGTATCAAATATCACATCTTCACCGATAAACGTATGCTTAGGATCCAAAATATTCACCCCCCCCCATTTGCATATCTGACTTCGCCATCCATTAGACTTCATCGGGAGGTGTTGCAGATGAAGGAAAAAAAGCTTTTTCAGCCTTATCAGTTTCATTTCTTCTTGTTATTTAATTATTACGTGTTAGCTGAGATTGCCTACCCCGATTTCAAATGGGAATGTGAATATTTTCATATAGTTTTGTCTCATGCAACTTTATCTCTTCTTCATTGAACCTATAACGAATAAGTTTCGCAGGATTGCCTCCTACTATCGCATAAGGTGGGACATTTTTTGTCACGACTGCACCTGCGCCAACTATCGCACCTCTTCCTACCGTAACACCTTTCAATATAGTCACATTACAACCAATCCAAGTATCATCTTCGATAATTACAGGCAAATCATCACCGTCTCTCTTGTCGTGATTGTCAAAAATGAAAACTCCGATATCCCGAAAATTATGATTCCCAGCCATAATGGTAACTCGCGGACCAATATAAACATCATTTCCAATACAAATATTTTTATAGGAGAATGTTGAATTCAAAGGGGAGAATCTTACATTATTTCCACACGATTTGAACTCACGTTTTACGAGAAATGAAGCTATCCTATTGCCCCCCCCACGAATAAATGCTTGATTTTTAATGATATAGACATATTGCTTAAAATTTAACGGGCATTCCATCTTCTTGCAATGACTTCAATGCAGCAAAGGATGCCTTGGTAACACTGAAAATTTCTTTTACACTAATCGACATTTTGCCGTCCTGAAGCGAAGCAAAAAATTGGTTCAACATTTCCTTTTGTCCCTTGTTTTGTACGCTTAACTTCTTCGCTTCCACTTTGCGTCCATAAATCTCGCATTTTTTGAAATCATATATAATTCCCGTTGTGCCTGCTGCGTAAACCTCGAAATATTCTTTGGACAATGCCTTCGAACCATTGGCATAATAGGCAACTACCCCAGTTGAACCGTTCTCAAATTCTATCAAGATGTTCACAGTGTCATTCAAGCCCTGCGGATCCGGCAATGCAGATGCAGAAACCTTGCAAGGCACACTGCCGCACATATAGGTCATCATATCTATAAAGTGACAGGCCTCACCTATAATTCTGCCACCTCCAATCTGCATATCCTGAATCCAGGAATCAGCAGGAATAGAGCCAGCGTTAACACGATATATCATTGACATTTTGCCGTCACCCATCTTCATTTTCAATTCTTGAGTCAACGGTGAAAAACGTCTGTTGAAACCTATCATCACGCCACATCCTTTTTCCTGACACAGCTGCTCGATTTGCGACAGTTCATTGAGATTCAGGCACAATGGCTTCTCTACATAAACATTTTTCCCGGCCTTAAGGCCTTCAATGACATATTTGGCGTGTGTGTCGTGGCGAGTTGCAACAAATAAAGTGTTAATGTCTTCGTTGTTCAACAAATCTTCCGCAGAAGATGTACATTGCGCAAAATGATACTTTTCGGCAACTCGTTTCGAGGTGGTCCCCGAATTGGTCATGACTGCGATGCGACCGACCTCGTTTTCAGACGGCAAATTAGGCAGCAGATTCCCTTGGGCGTAACTGCCTGCACCAATAAAACCGACATTCACTTTTTTGACTTGAACACTATTTGATGTTATGATGCTTTCACGCTTATATTCTTTTGTAGTATCATATTCCAAGACAATACCTAAAAACGGCTCCGAATGGCTCACTACCATATCGTATGCTTTGGGCGTATCGTCAAACTTGAAGCGATGAGTAGTAAGATAATCCAACTTTATTTTACCGGACTGTATCAAAGATTGGAAGGCCTCCATATTGCGTTTTTCTGTCCAACGGACGTATGATACCGGATAGTCAACGCCTTTTTCTTCATAATTGATATCGTAACGACCGGGGCCGTATGAACAAGACATTTTCAGTTCCAGTTCCTTTTTGTAGTAATACGGATCTCTATCAAACCCGGTAGGAACTGCACCCAAAACCACAACTCTACCTTTCTTACGACAAATGGCACCGGCAAAGTTGATGGGGTCCAGGCTATCCGTGGCAGCAGTAATCAAAACACCATCAACACCATGGCCCTGAGTGTAATCCTTAATCTGTTCCTCTATGCCCGGTGTGCTGCGAACAAAAGCTACATCCGTACAATGTTCCTTTGCAATATTCACAGCGTTCTTCGAGACATCTATGCCTACCACATTGACTCCGGATGCCTGTAATTCCATACAAGCCAACTGGCCTATAAGCCCCAAACCTATAACCGCGCAAGTTTCGCCCAAACGCATATCCACCTGCCTGACACCCTGCAAGGCAATGGCACCCAAAGTATTATAGCAAGCCAACGACAAGTCCGCATCAGGAGAGAGTTTCACACAGAGATTCACCGGAATCGATACGATTTCAGCATGATTGGCATAACCAGCACCTGCACAAGCCACCTTGTCACCCACTTTGAATTCCGTAACATCATCGGCCACTTCTACAACTTCACCGGCACAACTATAGCCCAATGGAGAATAGGCATCCAGTTTCTTCATAACAGTGCGGTATGTTTGAACGAGTCCCGACTTTTTCAGGACTTCAAGAACCTGTTTCACCTGCTGAGGACGTTCCTTGGCTTTTCCTATCAGATTTTTACGCGCAGCCTGAACCGTAGAGCCTTCAGTTCCGGCACTAATCAACGAATAGTGGTTCTTTACCAGAACCATTCCTGAAGATAGTTGCGGAACGGGCAGTTCCTGAATCATCATTTGTCCCGAACCTAATTTTTGTGTAAGCTGTTCCATATTGAATTATGCCTGTATTTTACTGATTAATGGAAGAAACTTTCCATTCGGTTGGAAAACCAAATTATCTGAATATACAATGGATACATATTGTTTTCCGTCCATAGCAACTCCCAGATGTTCTTTGATAAAATCTTCGTCGGCATCAGTATATTGACTATTCTTAATTATTAAAACTTTTATGTATCCTGTTTTTTCTTGAAAATATTGAATGCCATCTATGTGCTCATTAAAAACTCCATGAAGATTCAACACTGTCAATGGGATTGTCGTTCCATCACGACGATAAATTAAAGTATTTTCCCTTCTTCCGACTATATCTGTCACCTGCATATTTTCACCACGAGAGGCCAAAGTAGCATAATCTCCTGTCTTATACCTAATAAGAGGGAAATAATAATTATGATATGTAGTCCCTACCAATTCGCCCATTTCTCCGGCATTATCGACCGAAACATCATTTGAGTCAAGGAGTTCACATAAGCCATAACCACGTTCCATCGTAAAAAAGGAAGAAGACAATTCATTGCTGCCTAAAATCAGTTTCTCGCTATGGCCATACCAAGACAATATTTTAATGTTATTTCTTTCAAAAAAATGTTTTTGCTCATACGTAACCCCTTCTGATCCACACAAAAATGCTTTAATGAAACTAATATCCAATTTCTGTTTGATACAAAAACTAGAAAATTGATAAGCGTTTGACGGATAAGCTGTTATGTATTTGACTTTAAATTTCCGTAACACCTGATATACACGCAAAGCATAGCTTTCTGACATCTTGTGGGAATCGAATATAATTTCCTTCATAATAGGGTTTATCACATAATCTCGTTCTTTAAGATTATGATTACGGATGATTCCGCGAACATCGTAATTCCAGCCCACTTTATTCCATAAGCGATGCATATAAGCCAATTCCCACGAATAACGATTTCTTGGTGTTACTAATTTCAAAGGTTTTCCACTCGTGCCGCCTGTTGTTCCTGTATGGCATTTACTCCAATCAATCTCATCCGACAAGAACTCATCCCAATGGGACATCACCTCATCTTTATCGATAAAACCTATTTTTTCTTCAAATTCTTGTTTGGAATGAATAATCAAATCCCCATATCTCTTTCTATAATACGGAACGTGCTTGATTGCGTAATTTACAATTTCCAAAAGTTTATCAACAGGATTTATTGTATCTATAGTCGTCTTGAATTTTCTATACGCACTTCCATACACCAACCCGCCAAATATATTCAGTTTCAACAAAATGAAATTTATCCAATTGGGCCAATACGGCAATATGTTCTTTATGTAATCTGCTATGCTCATTTTAAGGTTGCATATAAGAATGATAATTTCCCCTCTATCGAAGACGGGTAACAATTTTCACTTATCAGTTTTGATTTTTCTCCCATTTCTTCACAAAGAACGCTACTTACAATCAGTTTATCTATCGCACACTTCATTGCCTGCTTATCACCAGGGGGAAAAAGAATGCCATTTTCTTCATCCACTACAATCTCAGGAATCCCGCCCACCGGTGTTGATAAAATAGGCAATACATAGGATTCTGCTTCTAAAATAGATATCGGGACTCCCTCTGTATATGACGGAAGTATGAAAGCATCGGCCATATTAAACAATTTCGATTTCTTCTCTCCGCTCACCCATCCTTCATATTTGACTATATTTTCTATGCCGGCCTCTTTAATTACTTTCTGCATTTGCTCCACCTTACCTTTGCCACCTATATGCAAAACGGCTTTATCATTCCATTCCGACTTATGCTCAGCTATTACATCCAGCAAATCAAAAATACCTTTTGCCTCGGTTATAAAGCCAAGAAAAAGCAGATGAAATCGTCCGTCATTCTCAATCTCTTGTATTTTCGGCATATCTATTATATTGTTGACAACATACACATTTGTCAGCCCCACTTCTTTCTCGAAATATTCACGCCAATTTTCCGACAGAGCAACAACAGCATCGCACTTCTGCAGGTACTTATCTACAAACTTCGGACAAGTTTGTCTGAATTCCCTGAAACCGCCACCGTGTATATGCGCAATAACCTTCTTTCCGTTACGTTTCGCCTGCTTGATGTATAAAACGGAACGTTTGAAACTGTTATATGAGGCTGTGTGTATATGTACAAACCGTATATCTTTATCGGTATGTTCCAGCCACTCGCATTTGATATATGACAGGACAAGCATCCATATTTTCCTCAAAGCACTGCCTTCTCCGGAATTGGCGACAAACTTGAACGGGTTGTAGATATGTCTCTTATATACGTTCAATACGTACGCAACGCCGCCTTTCGGATTATCGCATTCACATCCGATGGTCAGGACTTGGTTTGAAAAAGGAAAAAAGTCGGCACTTTGCCTATATAGATTGTAATAACGCATTGAACATCTTTCCATCGAATACTTTTCGTAAAATTCACGAACCACAGCATCTTTAGAAATAACCGGCCCAGCCTTTATAGCTCGCGTTACAGCATCGTATAGACTTTCTGCGTCAAAGTCCTTGGCGAGAAAACCATTTTTGCCATCACGGATGACATCCTTAATACCGCCCGCCGGAGTGCATACAGGGATAACACCCATTGACATTGCCTCAAGCAGAGTAAGTGGCAAACCCTCGTAAATGGAAGATAGGATGAAATAGTCAGCCAGTGTCAGATAATCGGCTACGTTTCTCTTTTCGCCAATGATGTGTATATTCGGATGATCCTTGTACCTAACCATATTGCCTTCGTGCCTGGCCCCGACAACAAGAAGTTGCGCATTGCTTCCCTCCGCGGAAAGCCGTTCAAAGACCTCGAAAAGAAGTTTATGATTCTTTACTGAATCACAGCGGGCGACATTGATGAAGACCGGCCGTTTCCCTCCCGTCAAAGAATCAACTTCTTTCTTGACTTTTCCGGCATCTGCAGTCAATTGTATCTTTTCTCGGCCATTGATTATCATATAGTCATTATCAAGACCGTACAATGACTTATATGACTGATGACACTCCTGAGAAATCGTTACGGCCTGCACCTTTCCATAATACAAATGTCTGTTAATAGACTTACACCATTTCCAACAGAGGCATTTGTCGGCCAAACTGTGGAGAGTATGTACATAGCGCGGACCTTTACATAATAGAGCAGGAAGGTATAGGAGAATAAGATTGCTGTGGCAATGCACAACGTCAGGGCGTTCTCTCTTGATGGCTTTGAGTATCCCCAGGACTGAACGTATTCCCAATCCTTTGAGGCCAAGACTGATTACGCGCACATTATCCTTTACGTCAGACAGATAATGCGAGCAACCTTCCATCTGTAAATCATTGACAACAAGGATGGCAATCTCATTGTCCCTATCCTGCGCCAACCGATTCGACAAATCGACGACGAAGCGTTCCGCACCGCCGGAGCATAAGGAATATATGACCTGAAGGATTTTCATCTCTGTTTTACTATTTATCTGCCGAGATGCTGTATTAATCTAGAATAAGCCATATCTGCCGAATGTGACTCCGAAAAGTACTTGACAAGATTTGATTGTATTTGCTTATAATCAGCATCGTCATTCACCATCTCTATGAATTTAGTTTTTAATTCAGAAATATCATTCACACAATACCCAAGAGAGTATTCGGTAATGATACCGCTAGGGTTAACGGTACTAATTACCGGAACCTTATGCGCCCAGGCCTGTAGGAACGTGTTGGGAAAACCCTCAAATTCAGATGTGCATACCAAAATCCGACTTTGTGACAGAAAGCGGTTAACTTCCATAAAGGATTTTGCGCCAAGAAATGACAAGTTATTCACATCAGAGGCCATCTGCTTGATTTGATCGTAGTACTCGACTCTTGATGGGCCTCCAACGATAGCAAATTTATATTGAGGATAATCTTTTGCAAGTGTAACGAACCATTCGGCACGCTTCAATGGCCTAAGATTGGATATCCAGATTGCATCATACAGTTTTTCAGGTATCTGTTCCGCAACATCATCCTGCAACCAGATATTTGGTAGAACCAAGCTACTCTTCCCATAGTATTTCAGAAGTGCTGCCTGCTGTTCCTTGTTTTGGGTAACGAAACATTCAATCTGACTCAAGGATTTCTGATAATATCTTCTATTTATCGGACTTCCTCCAACAATCTCATTCCCGGGAACAAAGTCGCTGTCGCTCGCACCGAACATAACCAATTTGATATGTTTGCGTCTGCACAGCTTTGACAAGAAAAACAAACTTCGTGACGCACCTCTATGAATAACAATATCCGGTTTTGTTCTGATACATCTTATACAATCCATCAAATCCTGAACGAGTTGGAGATGTAGCCGGCACAACAACTTTGAATTGTATGTTTTAATGAAATGTATTCCATCGACATCACGCGTTTGTTTATCTGTGAAAGTATATACATTCCACCCCTGTTTAACGAATGTTCGGGCCCAGAAACTCATCTGCACCTGAATGCCGGCAACTTTGGGAGAGTTTGAAAGCACGCCATCGATGCTTTGACAGAACATGAAAACGTATTGCTTTTCCATATGAAATAAAGCATTTTTTATTTGACAACCTTACTGCTACTGCATAAAAAGCAAAAACGCAATAACTGTCGTATGTCCAACTTACGAAA
Organism: Candidatus Colivivens equi; assembly: GCA_018066015.1. GTDB lineage: Bacteria > Bacteroidota > Bacteroidia > Bacteroidales > Bacteroidaceae > Colivivens > Colivivens equi. The sequence continues at coordinate 1,650 of JAGHSE010000390.1, read as the reverse complement.
TTTAATAAAAAGATACTATACAGCATATATTTAACAACACCTCTAATTTTAACCTCCCTATCTCCATCAAACTTCTGAGAAACAGTCATTCTGTGCAACAATGATATATAAAATAACAAATATAAAAATAGCCCACACAATCCATTTTCACAATACTGCACCAACCATTCAGAATGAAAAACATAAGGCTGGCCACTTACCCTCCTCCAATTATTTAATCCCAATCCCCCAAAAGGATGTTGTTTAAAATAGGGCCAACTCAAATAATACTGAATCCCTCTATCTCCAAATTTGTCTAAAATAGTACCTGTCGCGAATGAGTGATCTTCCATTTGGGTCGTTGAAGTCATTAATCGTTCTCCTAAAACAGTATGATTTATCACATAAAACCCTCCAATAACTATAGAAACAGTTACCCCAAAAATCATTAAGAAAGTTTTTATGTCTCCTTTCTTATAAAAAAAAGGAACAGACAAAAACGCCACAATTAGCAAAATGACAAATGCCGTTCGCGAACCTGTAAAAACAATCAATAAAACAGGAACGAGAGAAAATAGCAATAATGAAAAAAACGAACGATAATTGCATATATATTGAAGTAACAAACAAAAAAAACAAAAAACCCCGTAAAGAGCCATTGAATTAGAATTAATATCACCTCCCAATCTGCCTGTATCTTGCATAGTCCCCCAGAAACAACACAACAAACAATAAACAAAAAAAGACAGTGTCAGCCACTTTAAAGTCACACTAAAACTCATTTTTAATGCTACAGCAATAATCACCATATACATTATTGGGGTAAATAGCCAATAAAAAATGAGATATATCGACGCATCCTCAAAAGTCAAATAACTCTGCTTCAATATGCCATTAATGAATACGAATATGGCAAAACACAAGTAATATAAAACAGGTCTTTTAAAGAGTACCGATTGGGTTTTATCCCCCAACAATAACATCGTGATTAACGACAGGAACAATGGTACCCTTCCTGCCCCATCTATTCTAATTATCCATTTATTGATAGGCGCCCATAGAGGAACAATGAAAATGGTGAGCAATGCTAGATAATATCTAAATGATTTTGTAATTCTATAGTTCATTTCAACAAAAGTATTGATTTACGGAATGCCGTGTTCATTTTGCAAACAGCATTATGAATTGAATCTTTTGATACAATGAACAAATTCTTCTTAATTTCTAGCCAATAAACCACTGTCAAATAAATAGCAGATAGAACAATAGCCAACCAAAACCCAACTGGCTTAATAGCATTAATTACGAATACGGGAAGAATAAGTACCAACGATAGCATAAAAATCTTACCCATATTAGCCCATGGCATAAATTTTTTAAACGACACTTTTAGCAACCTGATTTCAAAATAAAACTGGAAACATTTAGGTAAAATTATTCCCAACATAGCAGTAATAATTGCTCCCCAAGTTCCATACCATTTGATTGAAAAAAAAGCAAACAACAAATAAAACGGGGTACTGTATAAGAATGCCCTTAAGGAATATCTCGTCTTACCAGTTGATCTCAGTACCAATCCTGCTCCTAACGCCCCAATTAAAAATGATAAAATATAAAATCTGAAATAGGGAACGGCCAATAAATAGTTTGCAGGAAATAAAAATCCAAATA
>JAGHSE010000195.1 GCA_018066015.1 Candidatus Colivivens equi | reverse complement strand
ACTTAGAGCAAATTTATTTGAAATCTACACCTTATTTTCAAAAAGTCTAGGCAAAATTATAACTTTTTTTTAGTGTACACAAAATTATATTGTTAAAAGAAGTTAATTATACAGTAAATGATGCATAAACTAGGCTTTTCGTTTTAGTTTTCGTTTTAGTTTGCTAACTTTGCATAAAATTATGAACAACCAGTATTCATCTAATTTGTTTGGCAAAGCTGTAGAAGAATTTGCTAAATTACCTGGAGTGGGACGAAAGACTGCAGTCCGTCTAGTTCTCCACTTGCTTCGTCTTGACGAAAGCATCGTTAATGGTTTCACTTCATCAATTACAGAGCTTCGCCACAACATACACTACTGCAAAGTGTGTCACAATATATCTGATAAGGAAATATGTGATATTTGTAGTGATTGCAGAAGGGATAAATCTACTATTTGTGTAGTAGAAAACATTCAAGACGTTATGGCTATTGAAGCTACCACTCAATATCATGGTTTGTACCATGTGTTAGGTGGTGTGATAAGCCCTATGGACGGTATTTCTCCTAGTGATTTGGCAATTGATTCGCTAATTCTACGTGTAGAAAATGGAGGTATCAGTGAAGTTATTCTTGCTCTTAGTTCTACTATGGAGGGTGACACAACCAATTTCTTCATTTCGCGCAAATTGGCTAAGATGACCGATGTACGATTAACAGTATTAGCAAGGGGGCTTTCTATGAATGACGAACTGCAATATACAGATGAAATAACTCTTGGGAAGTCAATTATCAACCGAGTTGAATACAAATAACTTTTTTATTTCAGTTTTAATCATAGTCAATGAAAATATCCATTATCATAGTTAACTTCAATGTCAAGACATATTTAAGCCAATGCATTGATTCCGTAAAAAGAAGTATTGAAGGTCTTGACGGCGAGATACTAGTAGTTGACAATAATAGCAATGATGGTTCTGTAGAATGGATACAACAACGATTTCAAAACATAAAAGTTATTCTCAACCACTCAAATACTGGCTTTGCAAAAGCTAACAACCAAGCAATCAGATTAGCAAAAGGCGAATATATCCTTCTTCTCAATCCTGACACCATAATCGGAGAAAATACATTAAGAGAAGTCATCCAAGTTATGGATCAAAATCCTGATGTTGGTGGCGCAGGTGTAAGAATGCTAAACTCTAATGGTAGTTTTGCACTAGAGTCTAGACGAGGTATCCCTACCCCATTTACAGCTTTTTGTAAGATGTCGGGATTGGGAAAACTATTTCCTAAAAGCAAATCTTTGGGACATTATTATTTGCAATATCTAGATTCAAATCTCATTACAGACATAGAAATCATATCTGGAGCCTGTATGTTCATTCGTCGTTCCACGTTACAACAAGTTGGAATGCTTGATGAAACATTTTTCATGTATGGTGAAGATATTGATTTATCATATAGGTTGCTCAAGACTGGTATGAGAAACATTTATGTACCAGTCAATATTCTTCATTATAAGGGAGAGAGCACAAAAAAAGGGGCATATAAATATGTCAACGCATTCTATCAAGCCATGTTGATTTTCTACAAAAAGAATTTTGGTAGTCAAGGGTTTTGGTTGTCTATTCCAATCAAATCTGCTATATATACAAAAGGTTTATTGGAATACATTTGGCTTAATTGTCGTAAATTGACTGACAGACATGACTCGTTGTACTTTATGCGCCAAAAACAATTCCTTCTGCTTGGAAAAGGAGAGAACTTAAAAAAAATGATAGAAAAATGTAGCAACAATAATATTATCTATCAATCTGTATCTGTTACCGAGGAAATAATAAAACATGGTCATATTGCTATTGAAGATTCCATTTCCAATTATGATTGTATTGTTTACGACATGAATCTTTTCTCATATGAAGTTATGCTAGAAGCATTCCGCATTACTGGAAATAACAAAACATCGCCTATGATAGCTACCTATCAAAGCGATGCTGACGTAATTATCACAGGCAGTTTGATTTTCTAAGATATTTCACCTGAGCCATAACAAAGATGGCTATTTGAATCATATATTACACAAAACTGGCCTGGTGCGACTCCGTGTATTTTTTCTTCGGCATGTAAATGCCAAATTCCATCATTTCTCATAGCCAACACTCCTTTATGAAATTCTGGAGTATGACGTATCTTGAAAGTAATATTTGGATTACTGACTGGTTCTGTTATGAAATGGATTGAATTCATAGTAATATGATCCTTATATACTTTCTCTGGTTCATATCCATGCGAAACAAACAAGATGTTTCTTTTTATATTCTTTTTTACAACGAACCACGGTCCGCCTCCAAATCCCAATCCTTTGCGCTGACCAATAGTGTAAAACCACAATCCTTTATGTTCACCTATCTTATGACCAGTTTCCAATTCACGCACATCGCCAGGATTTTCACCTAAATGAGCCTTAATATAATCGCGAAAGTCAATGTTTCCGAGGAAACAAATCCCTTGAGAGTCTCTACGTTTTGCATTAAGAAGACCTGCTTGATCAGCAATTTCTCGAACTTGATGTTTCCATAATCCACCAGTAGGAAACATCAATTTACTAACCTGTGCATAATCTAATTGACAAAGAAAGTCTGTTTGATCTTTTACAGGATCTGGACTAGTGGCCAACCATATTTTATTATCAATGACTTCAGTTGTAGCATAATGTCCCGTAGCTGTTTTATCAAATGCATAACCTGCTTTTTGTTCAAAACAGCCAAATTTAATAAGTTTATTGCACATAACATCGGGATTTGGGGTTAATCCTTGTCTTGCCTTATCCATAGTATAGGCCACAACTTGTTCCCAATATTCCTTGTGTAAATCAATTATATCAAAAGGGCACCCATACCGCTTTGCCAACCATCTACAAATCTCCACATCTTCCTCAGATGTACAGTTCCATTCTGTATCTCGATCAGGACCAATCTTTATATAAAAAAGGTGTGGCATAAAACCTTGTTCCTTCAGCAAATGAACACTCACAGCTGAATCCACCCCTCCTGATACCAGCGCAGCTATATTCATATAGTATTATTTACAGGTTATGATTATGATAAGCTAAGCATTTTTTCGATTGGTTTCAATGCCATACTTGAGAGTTCTTCGTCAATAATAATTTCAGGTTGTTCAGTAGCAAGAGCCTGATAGAGTTTTTCCAAAGTGTTTAGTCGCATGTAATCACAGACATTACCTACAGAATAGTAAACCTTATTAGGCATTGCTTCTCGCATTTTATGAATCACACCTGCTTCTGTTGCCACAATGAACTCAGTTGACGACGTTGTCTGGGTATATTTTAGCAAATCAGCAGTACTACCTAATTTATCTGCTAGTTCCTGTATTTTTTTAGGACATTCAGGATGAACTAATATTTCTGCATTAGGATGAGCCCTCTTAAGTGAGCATACTTCCTCCACAGTGAAACTACTATGAACATGGCAACCACCATTCCACAGAAGCATATCTCTACCAGTCAATTCATTAATATATGTTCCCAAGTTCTTATCTGGTCCAAATATTAGTTTCTCATCCTTAGGATAACTTTCAACTACTTTCACTGCATTTGAACTTGTGACCACCACATCACTCAAAGCTTTTACTGCAGCAGTAGTGTTTACATAACTGACTACCTTGTATCCAGGATGTTCATTCATAAAAGTCTGCAACTTCGTAGCTTCACAACTATCAGCCAACGAGCAACCAGCATTTAAATCAAGAACCAAAACTTTCTTTTTAGGGCATAATATCTTACATGTTTCACCCATAAAATTTACGCCACACATCACTATAATGTCTGCATCAGTTTTTGCTGCCCATTTTGCAAGCACTAAAGAATCGCCCACATAATCTGCAATATCCTGCACCTCTGAATCTGTATAATAGTGAGCCAATATTACTGCATTCTTTTCAATGCGCAAGCGCATTATTTCATCTATAAACAACTGCTTATCCATATATTTTACGAAATTAGCATTTGAGTTTTCTATTAGTATATTATGTTGCAAATATACTATATTTTTTGGAAACAGCCAAAGCTTTATTTATGCATTAACTAAAAAGGTCAGCAACATTGCAGGTTGCTGACCAATTAATTTATTGTTATTACTTAAGATACCAAAATCTATATTAACCAAGCATGCTGAGAAGGATACCAGCAGCAACAGCAGAACCTATCACACCTGCTACATTTGGCCCCATAGCATGCATCAGCAAGAAGTTG
>JAGHSE010000124.1 GCA_018066015.1 Candidatus Colivivens equi | reverse complement strand
CCACCTTCACCTCGCTGACATTCACCATGGGACTCGTCTTCCAGCTCCCGATCATCAGCTGGATCCTGGCCAAGATGGGGTTACTCAAAGCCACCTTCATGACACGCTACCGCCGCCACGCCTTCTTTGGCATCATGGTACTGGCAGCGATAATCACGCCACCTGATATCTTCACGCTGATACTCGTCACAATACCTTTATACCTGCTTTACGAGATTTGTATTCATATTGTGAAGAAAGTAGAGAAGTAGACAGATGTCTTGATAATTGGACAAAATAGGAAAATTCATTCCATTTCAGCGGATTTTATCAAGAATTACGGACTAATATTTGGTTTCAATGCAGAAATCATCTATCTTTGCACCAACAAAAACTTGAATTATGGCAAAGAATGATTATGTAATGGTTTCTCCCCAGGTGACACATTATCCAGATTGGGAAAAAGGACAGATTATCGAAGTTGAAGATAATCCGTGGCGCGGCACCGTCATTGTTGTCCGAATGGAAAATGGTGACGTGTTTTGGGACGTAGAAGACTATTTCGAGAAGGTCGCATAATATGAACGGATACGCCCTTAGCTTCGACATGGACATAAAACTGCTTAAGCAGTACTATGGCGAGCCTTATAACCCAGCTTACCTTGAAATCAAGAAGACCCTTGAAAAATGTGGCTTCTACTGGTTTCAGGGCAGCACGTATATGTCTGGAACCTCAGATTTAACTGCGCTTTTTAATGCCATGATGACGCTCAAGAAAATCGATTGGTTCTGCAAATCTGTTCGAGACATAAGGGGTTACAAAGTAGAAGATTGGTCAGATTTCACTGCTTTGATCAAAGAACCTTAACCATTCTTTTTCTCATCCAAAGACTAATATAAACAGAAACAGGCCTCCACTTTCGTCAATGATTGTGGAGGCCTATTCTGTGATTATCTATTATTTCTAAATTAAGCAAGAACCATTTAGCAATTCTATTATTTCATACATACCAATTATCGTTTGAACGCCGTTCATCCTCTTTTTTGCTATTAATAAGATTAACGTATGATTTATTGACATAATTGATATAATTACCAACAAGGCTCAAAGAATTTCCATTTGCTTCTATATATGCTATTAACCAACTCTTTTTATATGTTGAATCTTTGAATGGAGGACGATTCGTGATTGAATACTCATATTGATTTTGATATTTATCCGGAAGTACATCATTGCCGACTACTGTATATGAAGTAACATATTTCTTTACATATACAGACATTCGAAGCCGGTCTTCTTTAAACTCAAATACAACTTCAGCATTAGCATGGATGTGTTCTTTTATCATTTGAAGCTTACCGTATGTAAGACCTTCATTATGGCTTGCCAAGATTCCTAAATGACAAAACCCCTTTATTGTCTGAACAGATTCTGTACGGCTTGTTTCTTTTGTAAGTATCATTCCTTCATCCGAATGAAACCATAACTTTGTACAAGCAATCACAGTTGACATGTATGAAGGATCTTTGATTGGAATAACACACTGATAAGCAATATAACCATTTTCATCATGGAAATTTAGATTATAGATTGCAGATGCATGCTTATCTTTCTTCTTATTTAGCGTCGCATTAAAACGCTGGACATCTTGGTTGTACGCGGTATTATCCAACAATTGTGCAAAAGAAGAGAAAAGTACGTTCAAAGAGAATACAATTAACAAAAATACTTTTTTCATAATTTTTTAAATGGTTGACTTTTAAGGATTGACAAATAATAACGTAGAAGTACTATCAATCTCAAGCACACGCACAAAAAGAGGGCA
>JAGHSE010000204.1 GCA_018066015.1 Candidatus Colivivens equi | reverse complement strand
AACAAAAAAAAAAAAAAAAAAAAAAATAAACTATAAACCAAATGAATATATGTCAAAACAATCATAACACATTAGTATTTTGATAGCTATTGTTGCTATGGTGGGGGTTATCGCCCTCGTTGCACTTATTGGGTATTTCTTTATTCCTGACAGAGATAATATCATTCAGGGACAAATGGATGTATCGGAGTACAGAATATCTAGTAAGGTGCCAGGAAGAATTTTGGAATTGAAGGTGTCAGAGGGTGACTTTGTTCATGCTTGTGATACTGTTGCCATACTTGAAGCTCCTGAGGTAAATGCTCAGGCTGAGAGTGCGTCGGCTGCTGAAAAGGCTGCTACAGCATTGAGTGATATGGCAAACAAGGGTGCAAGACAAGAACAGATACAGGGTGCTTTGGAGTTGTGGAACAAAGCAAAGGCAGGACTTGACATTGCAAAGAAGTCGTATGATCGTATAAACCGACTATATGAGGAGGGAGTGATGACTGCTCAGAAGCGTGATGAAGTATATGCTAATTATCAAGCATCACTGGCACAAGAAAAGGCTGCAAAAAGTCAGTATGACATGGCTGTGAATGGTGCAAGAGAAGAGGAACGTCGTGCTGCTGCAGAAAAAGTCAATATGGCTAAGGGTAATGTAAGCCTCGTGAATGCTTATAAGAAAGAAATGGTGCAGATAGCTACCATTGACGGAGAGGTCAGTGAGATTTATCCAAAGATTGGAGAATTGGTAGGAACTGGTTCTCCTATCATGACTATCTCAATCATTGATGATATATGGGGCGATTTCAATGTACGTGAAGACCAACTGAAGGGTTTGAAAATGGGCGACGAAATCAATACTTACATTCCTGCCATTGAAAAAGATGTAAAGATGACCGTTTACTTCATAAAGGACCAAGGGTCGTATGCTGTGTGGAAGGCTACTAAAGAAAACGGGCAGTATGACATGAAGACATTTGAAGTTAAGGCTCGTCCTATAGAAATGATAGAGGGAATACGACCTGGAATGTCGGTTATTTTGAAATAACAAGTATCGGGATGAAGAAAATCAAAGAAATATTAGGGGCATTTCTGGACGTACTGGGACTGGAACTGCATAATCTGTCGTACTACCCAATATACTGGTGTTGTATGGTAGTCTTGCCTCTGCTGGTGATTTTCTTCTTTACTGACATAATGCAGGAAGAACTGCCCAAGAACCTGCCTGTTGGGATAGTGAATTTAGACAACACTACTACTTCGCGCAAAATCATACGTAAGTTTGACTCGTTTCAACTAACCGACATTAAAGCCTTTTATCCCAACGTGACAGAGGCTCGCAAGGCTATGCAGAAAAATGAGATATATGGGTATTTATTATTACCAAAGGGATTGTCGGAAGATTTGATAGGAAACCGTCAACCTCATGTCTCATTCTATTATAATAACTCCATACTCTTGGCAGGGTCGTTGGCATATAAGGAAATGCGGGCTATCTCAACGATGGGTAATTCGGCTTATACCTTGGCTAAGATGCAGAAGATGGGATATACAGACCGCGACATAATGATTTTTCTGCAACCTATCACTATTGATGAACATCCTGTAGGTAATCCTTACCTGAACTATAACGCATATCTCTCAGGAATTATACTGCCATCATGTATTGCTTTGTTTATATTCCTTATGACGGCTTACTCTATCGGGGCTGAAATAAAGTTTGGCAGGTCAAAGACTTTGATGATGAAGGCTCACAACAGTATTCTTATTGCATTGACAGGAAAGATGTTGCCTCATACTATCATTTTTACTCTGATTATCTGGTTCTATCAGTATTGGTTGTATGTCCACTTAGGGTTTCCGTATGAATGTCCGTATTGGCACATGATGTTCGTAGGTTATTTGTTGGTATTGGCTTCACAAGGACTTGCCATATTTATTTTCGGTATTATGCCTTCTTTACGTATGTCTATGAGTATTTGTGCGTTGTGGGGCGTACTTAGTTTTTCAATCAGCGGATTTACCTTCCCCGTTGATGCAATGGATCCTTCATTGAGATTGTTGTCTTGGTTATTCCCTATGCGCAATTATTTTATGATATATCAGATAAATATCTTCCACGGATACCCCATGCACTATGCTTTTGAGTATTTCGTTGCGCTCTCTGCTTTTATCTTCTTGCCTATTCTAGTTCTTAAACACATTAAAAAAGCACTAAACGAATTTGAATATATTCCGTAATATCCTGCAAGCGATTTATGACACTGGTAAGGTGTTCATGGATGAGATGAAAATTGTTCTCACTGACTCGGGTGTGATAATTTTCTTCTTTGTGGTACCATTACTCTATCCTATACTCTATTCATGGTTATACAATAACGAAACTGCTCGTGACATTCCTACTGCCGTAATAGATTATTGCCACACCCCGATGAGTCGTGACTATATCCGCAGAATGGACGCAACGTCGGGAATTGACGTAAAATATCATTGCAACAGTCTGGAAGAAGGTAAAGAACTCATGATGCAACAGAAGTGTCACGCATTAGTCACCATTCCTTCAACATTCTCGGCTGATATTATTGGTGGCAGACAAACTACGGTCGGTCTTTATGCTGACATGAGTGGAATGCTTTATTACAAGGCTACAATGACTTCACTCACTGACCTGAATGTGGATATGTGGGAAAAGATTCAAATCAGCAAACAACATACTAATTATACGTCCCGCGACGAAGAATTGTCGGTGCATCCCCTTACGTTTGAGGCTGTTCCGCTCTTTAACCCTGCTGGAGGATATGGTAGTTTTCTCTTGCCTGCTGTTCTTATGCTCATCATCCAGCAAACACTCTTGTTGGGTATTGGACTCTCGGCAGGTACTATCAGGGAGAATAACAGATATGGTACACTCGTACCTTTGTTGCGACACTACACAGGGTCGTTGAGAATTGTGTTTGGAAAGGCTTTGTGCTACTTCATGGTATATCTCCTGACTTCAACATATATCACGATGGTGGTGCCAAATATGTTTCACTTCATTCAGTTTGCTTCTTTTGCAAGTATCATGACAATACTTGTGCCATACGTTCTTGCTTGTACGTTCTTAGGACTTACCATCAGTAGTCTGATAAGATACCGTGAAAATGTAATTCTGATAATTGTATTTACATCTGTACCTCTATTGTTTCTAAGTGGAGTTTCGTGGCCTGAATCTTCTATTCACGGTTCGTGGAAAGCGGTGTCGGCTCTTTTCCCTTCTACGTTTGGTATTAATGCCTTTATCAAACTCAACTCTCTGGGGGCAAGTTTGGCTGACGTAAGATATGAATTTAGAGCACTCTGGATTCAGACATTATTTTATTTTCTGATTTCTGCATTTGTGTATTGGAGACAGATAGAAGTATCCATTCACACACGCTCGCTCAATGCCTATCAAAGGGCTCTGCGACGACGAGGGAAATTGTAAACACGATTGATTCACAAATTGAAAATAACACAATTTAAGTTTCGTATGTATAACGATTACTATAAACTGGCGCCTATGGCATGGTCTTTTATAACGTAAATAAGTTTGCAGAGGCGAACTGATTCTTTTATCTCACGCAGAGGCGACTCAGCCAGCTTTGCTGGTACGATTGAGTTATTAAAGTCCTTATTACAAACAGGTTTGAATAATTACTTTTACAACTCAATCTCGCACATCATTGATGTGCGCTGAGCCTTTGCAGAGGTAGCAGAGAGACGCAGAGAATTTTTGCCGAACCGAGTGAAATACCAAATTTATTTGAGTATATTCGAGGTGAGAATAAAAATGCGGGAACCGAATTTTCAACGAACCGAAACTTGTTCATCGAACATTGCGTATATAGTCATTTGTAGGTTGGCGCAGTCAACCCTGGGATGGGATAAACTATCAAGCAATGCGAGGTAATTCTAATCCAATGAAGGGAAAAAGAACATTTTGCGTGCAAATAACAGATAGTCATCATCATTGAAGGTAAAGAGCGAAGCTCCTTTGCGTCTCTCTGTTTTCTCTGCAAAGACTCAGGACACATCTGTGATGTGCCCCAATTTAGGTAGAAGAGCAATACTTCAAACTTGTTTGCAAGGAGTGCTCTGCTAACTAAATTAAAACAGCAAAGCTGTCTGAGTCGCCTCTGCGTGAAACTCAAAGAATACACAATTCACGATTAAATTCACGGGTAATTTACGGACATTTACGTTTAAAAATCAAATATATACGAACTTAAGAAACTTGAATAACACAACAAAAATATTAAACCAAATGAAAATGAAAAAAGGATTGCTAATGTTAACTTTCTGCGCATTCACATTTTCAATGTATAGTCAGGAAGCAACGGTACTAACTCCAAAACAAGCGGAAACTCTGCTGAATGAGCTCTTGGATAAAAAGGGGTTGACAGGGGAAGACAAAATAAAATATATTACTGATAGAGTTGGAACTCCGGCAGTGACTCCGCAACAAGCTGAGACACTTATTAATGAATTGCTGGGTGAACAATCTATTCAACTTAAAAAGAAAGATGTTTCAAAGACTATCACTAAAAAAGAAGTTGTAAAAAAGAAACCTCAAAAGGTTGCCCCATTAGTAGAGCAGACATCAAAAGAAAGTAACTTATCGCTCGTATTAAGCGGAGAAGTTGATGCTTCGATTTGCAATTACACTGGTAGTCGATTTGATTCAAACATAGGTCCTGCACAAGAAAATTCTGCAACTGGCGAGATTCCTTCGTTTGATATTGCTTTGGAATATGAATTTGCCCCAAAATGGTCGGTGTATGCCGAGACGGAATTTGTCAGCGGGTGTGGAATACAGGTTGACGAAATTTCTCTATCTTACAAATTTCACCCTTCTCTGTCTATAAAAGGAGGTGTGCTGGCTCTCCCTATCGGACATTGCAATAATGGATATAGTTATAAGGATTATTTTACTACAGGTGACCCTGAAGGTGAGTTTTCTATTATCCCTTGTCCTTTTGTTGAAACTGGTATTGGAATATTCGGTGATTTGAAGTACGACTTGAGTTACGAACTTGACATCACTACTGGTTTGAATCCAATGTCATTTACTGCACATAATTTCATTCAGGATGCCACACAGGGTTTTAAGACAAATCAAACGTCAATTTATTCGCCTGGTATCTCGGGACGTATCACCTGGGCTGGTATAAAGGGACTACGCATCAGTGCGGGGGGATATTACAGTGCAAACACTGCACACAACATGCCTATTTTCTTAGATTATCGAAACTTCTGTCTCAATACATATTACAGAGAATTCAAAGTACCTGCTACATTACTTTTTGCTGATGCAGAATACACTAATAACTACTTTACTATTCGCGGAAGTTATCTGCATAGTTTCTTAGAAAACACCATTCCTATTGCTGATTTCTTCAACAGTTTGGATGTTCGTCCTGAGGGATTAAAATATGACGGAGGACTGATTGGTAAACAGGCTGTAAGCTACATGGGGGAAATTGGTTTTAATATAAAGAAATGTTTCTACCCCAACACAAATGGACCAGTTCTTATACCTTTCGTACATTACGAATGTTATAACCCACAACACTCTGTTGCTAAAAACACTAGCGAAGAAGCTCATCCTTGCAGTAAGGTGCAGGCTTTGAGTTTTGGTATGAACTGGTGTCCACTGGATGATATTACGGTGAAGTTCAACTATACTACCCGTAAGTTAGGGGATGGTGGCATGAACTCAATGAACGATTTTAATATTGGTTTAGCATACGAACTGAGTGTGCTGTAAAACAACAAGACATTGAAATTATCTGATCTTCAGACAGGACAGAGTGGCGTAATCGTCAAAGTGTATGGGCATGGTGGATTCCGTAAACGTATTGTTGAAATGGGATTCATACGTGGCACATTGGTCGAGTCGATTCTCAATGCTCCTCTGAATGACCCTGTGAAATACAAACTCATGGACTATGAGGTCAGTCTGCGAAGAGCAGAAGCAGAACTGATAGAAATTGTAAGTCAGGATGAAGCTGAAGATTGGTTAATGAGGGGACAGGCACAACCGTCCTTGCCAGTAGAAACTCACGACATCTTACGTAGTATAGCAGAGGAGAAAAGCAAAAATATCAATGTAGTATTCGTAGGAAATCCCAACTGCGGAAAAACTTCGTTGTTTAATATTGCAGGAAATGCACACGAACATGTAGGTAATTATTCGGGGGTCACTATTGATGCAAAACAAGGTCAACTTGACTTCGAAGGGTATCATTTCACTATCGTGGATTTGCCAGGAACTTATTCACTTTCTGCTTATAGTCCAGAGGAATTGTATGTTAGAAAATACATCATTGAACAAACACCTGATGTAATTATCAATGTCGTGGATGCTAGTAATCTGGAACGAAACTTATACCTTACTACACAACTCATTGACATGGACGTCCCTATGGTTATGGCACTGAATATGTATGATGAGTTTAGGGAAAGCCATAACGAATTGGACATAAAACAATTAGGTATATTGCTTGGCATACCTATAACTCCTACTGTAGGAAGAACTGGTGAAGGTGTTGACTCTCTATTACGTAATATCATTGAAATCAACGAAGGAAAAACGACACAATTCAGACATATTCATGTCAATCATGGTGTTGTGATAGAAAATGCCATTGAAGCGGTAGAACAACCCATCCGCAAAAACCCTGAACCTCACCATAACTATTCAGGACGCTTCCTTGCCATCAAGTTGCTTGAAAACGACAAACAAGTTGAAGGTATAATTCAGAATCTTCCTAATGCTGACACTATAATCTCTGTACGCAATAAATGTCAAAAAAAGATAGAATCCGAACTTGATGAAGAACCAGAAAATGCCATAACTGATGCTAAATATGGGTTTGTACAAGGTGCACTCAAGGAATGTCTTGTGAGAAAGCATCGAAGGATTCCTAGTAGGGTAATGACAAAAAAAATTGATGCCTTTGCTACTAATAAATGGTGCGGATATGCTATCTTTCTATTGTTCATGTATTTTATGTTCTTCTGTACATTCAATATTGGACAATACCCAATGGACTGGATTGACAATGCTGTAAATTGGATTGGCAATATTATTAAAGAGAATATGACTGATGGTCCACTGAAAGACCTTATTGTAGATGGAGTAATAGCAGGTGTAGGCGGAGTCATCATTTTCCTGCCGAATATTCTTATACTTTATGCCTTCATTTCGTGGATGGAGGATAGTGGATACATGGCACGAGTGGCTTTTATCATGGACCGCATAATGCACAAGATGGGACTGCATGGCAAATCATTCATTCCTATGATTATGGGATTTGGATGTAATATCCCTGCTATTATGGCTACTCGCACTATTGAAGATAGAAAAAGCCGACTCATCACGATGCTCATCATTCCTCTGATGTCTTGTTCGGCACGATTACCAGTGTATATTATTATAATAGGTGCTTTCTTTAAGAATTATCAGACTGCAATCCTTTTCTCTCTATATATAATTGGTATTGCTATGAGTGTGCTCATGGCACATATTTTCAGTAAATTTGTGGTAAAAGGTGAAAGTAGTCCGTTTGTCATGGAACTGCCTCCATATCGTCTGCCTTCAGCAAAATCTGTGGTTCGGCACACTTGGGAAAAAGGCAAACAATATATTCGTAAAATGGGCACAACCATCCTGGCTGCAAGCATCATTGTATGGACTTTGAGTTATTTTCCACATGTAGAGGGACTTTCGCAGAAAGCTCAAATGGAACAAAGTTATATAGGAACTGTAGGCAAAGCCATTGAACCTGCTATTCGTCCTTGCGGATTTCAATGGAAGGAGGGGGTTAGTATTCTTACAGGCATAGGAGCAAAAGAAATAGTGGCATCTACAATGAGTGTCCTTTATGGTCAAGATATAGCATCAAGCGGAATTACACCTTTAGCTGCATTTGCGTTCCTTATATTCGTATTGCTTTATATGCCTTGTATTCCTTCGTGCATATCTATCAGCCACGAAGCGGGACACTGGAAATGGGCGCTATTTGCTATCATTTATACTACTCTCCTTGCTTGGACGGTTTCAGTGCTTATTTATCAAATCGGACTATGTTTCTAACCATTTTGATTGCTTCGATAGCCTTTCTTTATGTAGCTTACAGAATATGGCGATTCTTTTCTCGCAAGCATAAGTGCCAATCTTCTTGCGATGATTGTCCTATTTCTAATAGTTGTAAATCAAAATTACATTAATTTTTTTCTTTTGCTGTGTCAAAGTAAATTACTAAATTTGCAGATGAAATGGAAACAAAAGAACTTTTTGAGAACTTTCCCAAAGATTTAATTAAGGATTTGCCTATTTCACGATTTGAAGGTAGAATATTTGTCATTACTACTGAACAAGAATCAGAAAGGGCAGTTAAATACCTTATGCAACAATCTATTTTGGGATTTGACACTGAGACACGTCCCTCATTCAAGAAATGGCACCGATATAAAGTGTCACTGTTGCAGATATGTTCTGTGGATACTTGTTTTCTGTTTCGTTTGCATCTCACTGGTATCACTCCTGGTATAAAAAATCTGCTAGAGGATACACATATCACAAAAGTAGGACTCTCACTACGAGATGACTTCAGACAACTCCACGAACGAAGCATTTTTACAGCTGGCACTTTCACTGACCTGCAAGACATGGTAAGAGAATTAGGTGTGGCTGATGCTAGTTTGCAAAAGATTTATGCTAATCTTTTCAGAGCAAAAATCTCTAAATCACAACAGTTATCTAATTGGGAAGCAGATATTCTCTCTGAAGCTCAAAAGCTCTATGCAGCAACAGACGCATGGGCTTGCATACAAATTTACAATGAAATACACTCTCTTCTACAG
>JAGHSE010000095.1 GCA_018066015.1 Candidatus Colivivens equi | reverse complement strand
ATTCTAGATTTGGGTATTTTTGAGAAGATTCAGCACAGGTCTCTGCCAAGTTAAATTAGTTGGACTACACATATTTAGCATAAATTCTGCCTACAATGTACCGCAACTGATTTAGTGCACATCAATGGCTGGAATGGCTAGAAAATCTAGAATTGATTCTAGATTTTCTAGCTGGATTAATTCCGCCAAAGAGTTAATAATTTAATATAGGTAAGAGATTTTGCCGGGTGAATAATACTATAAAGATTTATTATATCAGAAAAAAAACGTAACTTTGCAAATTGAAAATGATAGACATTTGCTATAAAGACTCTTTAATAGCGAATTGTTGTAAAATCAAAAAGAACTACAGTTATGATAAAATCGATCGGATTCAAAAACTTTAGAAACTTCAAGCATTTCCCTCTAATGCCTCTTGATGATGTCACAATACTTGTTGGGAAAAACAATGCAGGCAAGTCAACCATCACCAAGGCGCTGAGGCTCATTCTCAACAAGGATGGAGGCCTACTATCATTTCTAGATAATCCGAATTCTAATTTCAATTTTAATGTTCATGAAGTGAATATTGGCAGTTTTGATAGAGCGCTCTGCAACCAGGCTTCTGATGATTTTATCCAGTTTTTTTTCGAGATAAGTGACTATTATGTGGAGTTTGATGTGGTTAAGGTGAAAAATGGGCATGGCGCAAGGATTTCAAGAATCAAAGTAGTCAATGGTCGTAGGTATTTTGGATTTGAGATCAATATTCTATATGAGTCCATCCAAGGTAAATTCATCATCGACCCTGATGGGGATTTGAATTGCCAGAAGAAAGATATAAAAGAGATAGCTCAGCGAATTAAGCGATCCGAGTCGTTGTCTGATTTATCGTTGTCTGAATCCAGCGGCAATAGCACTATTGAAATCCATACTGTTTTGAATACTGGGGGCAACCTGTTTCCTACACTTGATTGGAAACATATTTGGTCATTTCTTTTTAGTTTTGATGAAAAATCTGACATGGATTCCTCTAGTGAGCCCCATGGCGATTTTGATTACTTACCCAAAGCAACCCATAGTGATTTTGATCGCTTCCCCGAAGCAATGCAGACGGACTATGCTGATGCCATAAGAATTTTCAGCAAACTTGCTTGGGAGTTTATGGATAACCTCAAGGAAGAACTTCAAGGACTTCCGATATACTTCAAGGGAGCCCATGCTGCTACCCAAAGTATTGCTCTTAAACAGGAAGATCGGAATGACTACGCGGCAATGATCGTTTCTGATTTCTACAATTCTGAAAGTCGGATATTGCCAAGGCAGGATGGAAATAGATCATCAAAACTACCTGAAAATTCCCCTTGTGAACCATCGTCTCTTGGTCGTAAATTTGTCGAAAAATGGATGAAGGAGTTTGAGGTTGGAGAAAAATTCGAAATCACAGACGCGGCAGGAGAAATATTTTGGTTGAAAATCTTTACGAAGAAAGATGACACCCCAGAAAACTACACATATTTGGCGGACAAAGGAGTTGGTGCGATTCAAGTGATGCTTTTATTGTTGAAAATCGGCGCGATACTTAATAAGCTATATCCTACAGACAAAGTAGTTGTTGAAGAACATGAAGCAGGAATCCACCTAAGGCATTTAAAAGGACGAAGGTTGATAGATACTAAGTACTT
The DNA here is from genome assembly GCA_018066015.1 of Candidatus Colivivens equi. Taxonomy (GTDB): domain Bacteria; phylum Bacteroidota; class Bacteroidia; order Bacteroidales; family Bacteroidaceae; genus Colivivens; species Colivivens equi. The sequence continues at coordinate 5,783 of JAGHSE010000095.1, read as the reverse complement.
TGGACGTTATTATCACGCATTATTGATAGTTGAAGAGCCTGAGCAAAACCTTCACCCTTGCTTTCAAAGCAAACTTTTTGATTTGTTCACTGAACTCGTACAATTAGGAATTCAAATCATTGTCGAAACCCATTCCGAGTACATGGTTCAGAGAAGTCAAGTGGTGGCAGGTGATATTGTGCAAGGTGAACCCGATGGTTCAACCGATGATATTCCTTTTAGTGTTTTCTATATAGACAATGACTTGAATAAACCTTGTCGAAGAATTCCTTACGATGAAAGAGGTGTGTTCACTGAAGATTTTGGAGAAGGCTTTTTTGACGAGTCAAGCAAGCATGCAATTGCGATTATTACTAGAAAAAAAAGATAATGTCTATGACGCGTATATTCCAGATTATTATAGACACTATTGATGAAGAAAAAATCGCTTGTCTGACAAGTGAAATTGGCGACCTCAATCTCGTGAACAACATTTCATTAATCGTCCCCAAAGGCGTCGGTCAGATTTATAAAAGCAGACGCAGCCTATTATCAGAAATATGGAAAAGCACGAATCCCATGGAGGAAGTTTCTGAAGAGAAATTGCAGGAACTTAAGAACGGGGAAGGATCAATTAAAATAATAGAAGATTTCCCTAATGCTTTGTACATTCTTGATGTGGCCAAAGAACATGCAGAAAAAATTAGTAAAATGTATGGAGTGCTTTGCGTCACATGGGATGAACTGCCGAAAACGATTGAATACCTTGAGCAAATCAAGTATTACCACACACATTACAAAGACAATACGAAGTGGTGCGATATAGTTGGAGACAAGGACAGAAATACTAATATTTGTTCTAATTCTCTGTTGATAGTGGATAAATATTTTTTTAGCAGATTTAGTAAAGAGAGTGATAACATCATCGAAGGATTATTAGATTTGATTGAATGTTTTGTGGATAACTCGTTTGGTTCAAACTATAATGTGTGGATTATTTACGACCCACTAGAATCACTTCCCCAGGATGAAAAAAAGCAGATAATAGATCATAAAAACAATGTACTGAATGAGCAGAATGCTAATATTGAGGAAACAATCAAAAACAAAATCAAGAATTATAATATCAAATGCATTCCGATATCATCATCGCAGTGTGGCGATTTATTCCATGATAGAAAGGTCTTTTCCCCATATTTTCAAATAACTGCAACACATTATCTTAATAATCTCAAAAATGATCAAGAGGTATTTTGTATTTTCCCATTTCATGGGTTCCGCAGGGGCGCTCCAAAAGATGCAACACCCTTGGTGCAGTCGAACGTTGCGTTAGAGGATATCCGTTGCTTGTTGTCTGACAACGGAATCAAAGAAGTGGACTTGCCGTTATTTAAAGATATATGTAGTATAGATAACCCCATCGTCAAAATCAATAAAGTTGAAGGAAAATTTGCCCATGCGAAATTTCAGGGCAGGAAGTACAAGATATTAAATGATGGTAATGATTCGGAAAAACTGGAACAAGGAGACCGAATCCAAATTACATCTTCTAGATGGGATGATAAAACACCCAAATCAAATTGTCGATTTGCTTATTCTTCTGAGATTAAGCTAGTGTATAGACGATCTAATAAGGAAGACCACAATCCGTATTAATAATTAGGAAACATCAAGACTTCAAGTTCTTTTGTTTTTTTAGCCATTATGAACCCCTAGGACTAGCCAGATACGGCTGACGCTTTTGATTTGAGTGCTAGGAGGGAAAGTTATTTATGGTTAAATATTGTTAAATACAGGGGGCAATCTCTTGCATTTCCGATTTTTTGTGTAATTTTGCACAGTCAATTGAGAGATAATTGGACCAGTTTCTGGGCTACTGCATAATACATTGCTTACAGTTTGTTGACCTTTTTGTCTTTGTGCATTTATTTAATAACAAACTTGTTAAGTAAAATGGATAAGCAAAAAGACAGACATGCCGGACTCAAATCTATTTCTCAGATTGTTCCACTTTCCAATACCGAAATTTTGGAAGGAAAGGTGATTTTACATAAAAAAATCACCTTAAATCCCTTTGTTGTATCTGATTCCGAAGGTTGCAACACTTCCCTAGGTGGCGAGATTGATGCAGAATCGTCACTCTATACCTATTTGTATTCGGAGAATACCCGAAAAATCACGAACAGATTTTACTCCCAAAAAAAGCTTAATTCCGATTATGAGTACGATAGCTTCGAAGATGAAGTAATCGAGGCTGTATCAAAAAGCTTACTGGGTGGGTCCAAGAAGGCTTTCTCCCAGTCAGCGAGCCCTGAAAACTATGTCGCAAAATGCGTATGGAACCAATGTAGGAAAACTGCAAAAAGAATGAAGCTGTACGCATTTAACCCAAAAGACTTTGACCCAGACAAGGAACCCGCAGAAGATTCGGATTCACCTGACTTCGAATACGAAAACGAAGATAATCGGCCCAGTGAAAAGGATATCATTGAGACCTGCCTATCTGTTGTTAATGACCCCGCAAAGCGAGAGTTGATACGCCTACATGCTATCCACAATTATGATAGAAGCTATACCCACGAACAGATGGTCGATGAACTCGTCAATATCTGTGCCATGAAAGGCTATTCAGTTCAGTTCAAACTAACAAAAACAAATATTGACCTAATCTATTCTCGTGAAATGAAGAAGGTTAGATCATATGCAAAAACAATAAAAGATTACAAATATGTTGCTTAACTCCAATACCATGAACAATACCAATCAAGCCATGACTCCCAAACAAGTAGTAATTTCCTGTATCTCAAGAATGATCAATGAGTATGGGAAGTGTGCTCTTCCCAATCTCGGCATAGCATTGAAAGAACGCAGTATCACCACCCAATCACTCGGGGTTAGAAAGTACTCAGAATACTTTGAACAAGATCCAGATTTCGCGCTGGATGAGCGGAAAGTTTATGTATCGTTAGCTAGTAATGCAAATGCACCTGCGCGTCCTACCATAGACTTGTCAAATCCAACTCTGCCTATCTGCCTAGAGCAATTTGCAGAAGTGGGTTGGAAGGAAATCCTTCTCGAACTTTCTAGTATCATATCACCTGAAGAGCAATGGAATGTAGATAGCATAAAGAACTATATTAAGTCCCAATATAGTGCTAGTCGTGTCGAGAAGAGAATTCTCTTCAATCGCGAATATGCAATCTTCCATTCCGGACTTTACACCCAGGATGATGACCCTATTTATGCTTTCATAGAGACTATTAATGGAAGAAGAATGTTCAAACAATTTATCACTAAAGGAAGAGAGACAGCAAAGATGTCTAGCATCTTCGGCCATCTCCCTAAGAGAGCCACCTATGGAAGAGCAGAGGACAAGTATTTCGACCAATCCCGTTTTTGTATAGACTCCATCAACTTTGACCACATCCTTGATCGTTATTCCAGGTTACCCATCGACTTTCAGGTACAGTACGCCCCGGATGGTTTGGACAAGACTCTCATAACCAAAGAGAACGAACAGGACGAGTACAACAAAGCATTCAAGGCCGTCTTAGTCAACGACAGACAATCCAGAGATGCTATCGAGGATCGCTTGACTGGTTCGGTTCGTCGTGCCCTTTGTCGAATTGAGGAAACACCCAGTGAAATGGTCTTGGGCTACAACTTTCGACACGCAAACCTTGAGCACCTTATGCCTCTTGATATCAATGGCGACGGGGTTGTGGATTGCGCCCTGGTAATCATTAATCAAGGTGATTCTTATTATGCGCCTACTATTATCACTCTTGACATGGCAAGATGCTCTGCCAGAACAATCGGCAAGATAACTGCCGAATGGCTAAAGAAATAATAGACATTCGAGGCTATCTGAAAATCAAAGATTTGTCCGTTCGCAGACTGCCTCATTCTTCTGCTATTTTGCGAAAAAAAATAAAAAGATTGATAGAAATATTATTGAATTGACTCTTTATATGTGAAGCAAACAAATAACAATTATTATTCACCTTTTAAAAAACATAATTATGAGTGATTTCAACACCGAATGTCCAGACTGTTTATCTGAAAATGTCTAACTCAACGGTATTGAATTTGAATGCCCCGACTGTGGCCGAACCTGGGAAGATGACTACACTGTAATAGATGCGGAAGATTAGGTTATGAAGATACTTCAAATCTTGTAGGCGGAAATCAAGTTGTTTTCCGCCTACTTGGTTTTCATTAATCCTACTTTTGGTATTGTCTTTCAGTATTCAGAAATGCTCAATTAAGTTCAATGAGTCTAAATTAAATAGTATCATAAACGAGGTGTGAAGCGATAGTGGAAATTGGGGCATGGAGGACCCTTGAAGCTTTGCTATCGGATGCAACGAGAATAATTAAAAAAGAAATTGTCACAAATTGAGGGGTTGTTGGTAAACTTCAATAATTAATCCGAAAGTCTAAAAGGGGAATAATGAGACGTGGCCGAACACTATGTCATTCTTTGCAACGATGTCGTTTGAAAGAAAAGGAATCTGATGTTGGCCTTCGTTTCTCCCTCCTATTATAAAGAAGTTTAGGCCAATAGAAAAATCATCAGCCAATTCTACCAACAAATGGGTAGTAAAAGAATGTGATGCCTGCAGTGACATAAAAATGCATATCTTGTTTTTTATGTATACTATTGGTGCGTTAACTTTTTATTACCCATTGTTAAATATTTGACAATAAATAATTTACAAACGTTCTTTGATTTTTTGATTTGAAAATTTTCGAGTAACTTTGCAGCCTCAATCTGTAAAGTTATGAATAAAGGTCCGTACATTTTCTCACAAGTGGCCAAATATTTACCACGATATCAGTTCGATAAACTGGTAAAAAAGTACAATGGAGACTATCGTGTGCATGAGCTTACATGCTATAATCAGTTCCTCCATCTTTTGTTTGGCCAATTAACGGCATGCACCTCGTTACGAGACATCTGTCTATGTTTGGCGGCTCACAAGGATGGCTTATTCCATCTTGGATTCCGGAACACCGTTGATCATACGACGCTTTCGCGCGCTAACGAAAGACGGGATTACCGTATTTACGAGGAGTTGGGACTGTATCTAATAGACTTTGTTCGGCCAATGTACGCCAAGGAACCTCTCAAGGGAATCTCTGTTGACAACGTGATATATGCCATAGACTCAACGACCATATCTATTAGTATTAAATTGGCTGTCTGGGCATATGGGAAGTACTCGCGAGGTGCTGTCAAGATGCACACGATGCTTGATTTGCGAGGAAGCATCCCTGCTCAAATCCACATAACTGATGGAAAGTGGCACGATAACAATATGTGGAGTCTTATCCAGATTGAGTCTTTGGCCATATACACGGCAGACAAAGCCTATATTGACTTAGAGCAGATGTGGCGAATCAACATAGCAGGAGCCTACTTTGTCATGCGCCCAAAGGCCAATATGCGTTTTGAGGTTGCACGAGAGACGGACAACCCATGTGATGCGCCATCTATCAGGGCGGACTACTACATTCGACTTACAGGTCACAAATCCAAGAAGGCCTATCCTGACGAATTGAGAATCGTCAAGGCAATGGATCCCGAAAGCGGAGAGCTAATCACTTTTATAACCAATAATTTTGATCTGCCAGCCATTGAAATTGCCAACATATATCGCCACAGGTGGGATATCGAGGTCTTTTTCAAGTGGATAAAGCAGAATATCGTCATCAAAACGATATGGGGATATTCTGAAAATGCTGTCAAAACGCAACTATGGGTCGCCATATGTACATACCTGATATTGGCACATATCAAG
>JAGHSE010000263.1 GCA_018066015.1 Candidatus Colivivens equi | reverse complement strand
AAATAATAATGAGAGAGAATCTGTTTGTAGTCATAACCTTTAACACTCATACATGCAGCACCAATCTGGCAAAGGCCAACGCCATGTCCCCATCCGCATCCCTTGAGTGTAAATGAATCACCTTCTTTTATTACTTCAAAAGCAGAACTATAAAGATGTGATTCTGAAAATGCTTTTCTGATCATCAGTTCTTTGCCTATCTCTACAGTCTTGAGAGAACCAACAACCCTTAACAATGAGATTCTACCTGAAGCGCCTCGCTTCAAAGGTATAATATCCTGAATTATACCAACACCAAGTTGGGTCTTCTTTTCAAACAAATCAGATACTTCGCTTTGTGAATAAGTAACGGTCCAGTCATGAAAATCGATAGTCTTCTGATCGTAATCGTTTAAGACTAACTTAAGTACGGCGGAATCACTAGTATTGCAGAATTCATCATCAACAGATTGAAGATAATCATAATCCGTATCTTGCCAACAGGTTGAGAACAACTCGGACTTGCCGCCACAACACTTAGAGAATCGCGCGTCACACACATTTCCATCCTTGTCCTTCAGCACTTCTCCCCTAGTCTCATTCACAGCCTGTTCTACCAAAGGCGAAACCTGTCTTGTAATTCCTTGATAACGTTGACAATGGTCATCGGCACAAACGTCAAAATATTTGTGATCTTCCTGATCCCAGAATTTTATTATTCTCATGACAGAATCAGTATTTTCAATATTGGAATCAGTCAAGGTTTGTTCTGATGACATTTTCTTTGTCGAATTAATAACTTGTCTTAAAACCCACGATCTTGAAATAATAGTGTGAGCCTTAAGTAATTCAAGATTATTCATTGCAGACATCTCGCTCGATATCACACTTTTCAAATATTCTTCGACAGGTATAATATTAATAGCATGCAGTTTTCCTTCTTTTGCAATAACTTGAAGTTTTCCATTAAAAACCTGATCTTCTTTCTTTTCCCAATGAAACTGCTTACCGATGGTAACATCTTTGATTATAAACGGTTCATTTTTTGATAGGAAATCTGTCATTTCCAATCTTTGGTCAAGAACTCCATTTTCATAAACCTCATCTACAATCTTGTCTTCACCTTTGTAGATCATCAGATGATCCTTTCCATCTACAGAAAACATAATTGTGTCAGAATCTACAATACCAACACGTAAAGTATCTATAGATTGTTCACACTTCTGAGCTGATCTACAAGATGTTATAACCCACAGAATTGCAACTGCACTCAACAAAGCAAATACATACTTCAAATACATATCAGAAAATTCTTCTTGCTGTTTTATATCTTATTCTATAATAGTCTTGCGACGAATGATCGATCCTTACGCCGCCAGAAATCGCAGAATGAATAAAATAGAACTCACCCGTTTTATTATCGACTTCTGTCACAATACCAACATGTCCGATCCTTTCTCCTAAAGAATGCCCATTAAAAAGGACGATATCTCCTTGCCTTAAATCTTTCCTGTCATCTATTATAATCCCATTAGAAGCTTGCCCTGCTGAAGAAGCAGCTAAGCTGACTCCAAATTGGCCATAAATAAAAGATGTGAACCCGGAACAATCAAAACGTTTTGGTCCTTTTCCACCTGATTGATATTTGCACCCAAGATATTCTTTAGCTCTTGAAACAACCTGTTCAACAAGCGCAACGCCCTCTTTTTCATTTATTTTATGAGAGAGACCGATATTATCTAACTGGTTCGGATTAATTACTACAGAATTGAGAATCTTGTCCGATCTTTTTATATTTCCAAGTGAAGAAGGGATATTCTTATCAAAATAAACATCATCCGAATAGTCACTGTCTTTTCGACTCACCTTTTGTGTCAGGCAAGATTCAAATAGCAAAAGAAAAGTAACTAAACAGATTTTTCTCATTCTTAGAAGTTTATTGTAAGCTGTCCGTTTTCCGGAAAAGGTGTTCCATTATCAAATACATAGACAAGCGATGGCTGGTTTCTCATCAAAACACTCAACACAACGCCATCTACACCTATTCTGGCACCTAATTCAGTTAGGGTTTTCTCTGCAAGTCTATAAGCAATATCAGGAGTATTATTCTCGTGACTTAAATGACAAAGGAATACATGTTTCAAAGAATCATGATAAATCGAACGGATCAACTGAGAACATTCCAGATTACTTAGATGACCTCCTTCACCTCTAACTCTTTTCTTAAGATAAATAGGATAAGGGCCATTCATCAACATATCTAAATCATGGTTGGATTCAATCACTACATGATCAGCCTTTGACAAATAATATTTGATATCTTCTGTAACAAATCCACAGTCAGTTACTACACAAAACTTTACAGGCACCTCTCCTTCTTCTCCGATTTCTATATAATATCCGACATTATCTGTAGAATCATGAGGCACCATAAATGGTGTCACTGAAAAGAATGTACCAGGAATCTGAATTGTAACGTCTCTTTCGATATATCTTCGAGAAGCATTCGTGAGTTTCTTAGACATACCATAATTCCTTTCCATACCGCCATGAACAGCTTTTGTTGCATACACAGGAATATGATACAACTCTCCAATGCTTCCTGCGGAACGGATGTGATCTGTATGGTCATGAGTAATCAAAAGCCCCATTACCTTATCAAATGACAATCCATTCTCTCGAAGATTCTTCTGAATCGTACGAACAGGAATGCCTGAATCTATAAGAATAGCCTTTCTTCCAGCTTCGATATAATAGCAGTTTCCGCTACTACCACTCGAAAGGCTCATGAATTTCACTTTCATTTATATATCAAAAATATTGCTGGTACCTGAGGAATATATTTCTTAACTTGTTCGTCGGACGCATTCTGAGGAATCATCTTCCGCCACTCTGTTACAGTTCGCGTTTTAATGTTTTCATCAGCACAAGTAATATTAGCAGCAAGACAAACACGAGTCTGAGGTCTTAATGTTGAGAGCAATGTCTTCATCATTTTTCCGTTTCTGTAAGGTGTCTCAATGAAAAGCTGAGTCTGATCTTCAGAATAAACTCTACTTTCAAGTTGCTTCAATCTCGCTATCTTTTTTCCTTCATCTATAGGAAGATAACCATGAAAAGCGAAACTCTGTCCATTAAAACCTGAAGCCATAACGCTCATAATAATACTTGATGGTCCTACTAATGGAACTACCTTAATACCTTTTCTTTGAGCAATAGCAACAACATCTGCTCCTGGATCAGCTACAGCAGGACAACCTGCTTCACTAATAATTCCGACAGAAAATCCTTGTTTAATAGGATCAAGATATCTGTCGATGTTGTTCCTGTCTGTATGTTGGTTAAGCTCATAGAATGTGAGACTTTCGATATCAATACTTTGCTCTACCTTCTTCAGGAACCTTCTTGCAGAACGAAGATTTTCAACAATGAAATACTTGATTCCAAGTATCACCTCTTTGTTGTAAGAAGGCAACACTTGTTCAATGCTCGTATCTCCAAGAGTTACAGGAATAAGATATACAGCAGTTTCCATTTATTGCATTTTTAAGTTGCGAAGATACAAAAATTATTTAAAAGATGTGCAAACATTATTTGGTTTTTCAAGAAACATCTAAATATTTAGGAAATCATTAAGCGGAAAATGATAATTCGATAAAGTAAGGGCTAGCATCTTTTTGAAGATACTAGCCCCTTATGTAGAAAATTATCAGATCGGATAATTATTCTTCAACAGCAGCCTGGGCGGCGGCTAACAAGCCTTGATTATCAGTATTTTACAAGTTTAGTGTAAGGGATTTTAGCATTTTTGGTACACAAACTGCACGTTTTTACATGCACATTTGGACTGTCTTACACTAACTTCTGCTGATTAGCCGAGTTGAGTCTTACACTTCAACTGCAGCTTAGGCTGTTGTTATCGAAAAGTGGAAATTGGCGACTTACTTAGTTTGTGTATAGTATCTACAAACCTTTTCAGTCACAGTCTGCACATTTAGCACGCTGTAGGTGGAATCCATTAACGTGTTCAATGGCAGATTCTATTTTCTTATATCATATTATTCAATTTTAGAATTACACTTAATTGCTTGACAATACGTCTAGCAACCTTTAACTACTACTTGCAGTATATACCCAAGGTGCAAAGCATCCTCAAACACATTCTGCAAATTTTGCTCGCAAAATTAACGATTATCTTCTAAAGTACCAAACCTATTGTGTGTTTTTCTCGTTTTGCGTGCAAAATATGTTTGTTTCTTGATATAGGTTAGGTCAGAGTTAGCATTTTACAGGTATAATTAGGGTTTCAGTTAAAAGAAAAATCAATCATATTCCATCTATGTGAGTTTAGGTTTAAGTTTAAATGTTCTTATATATATAAGTAGGTATAAACCTATCACTCTGGCACACTAAGTTTAAACCTTGAGTTTAATGCGTCATGTATAAATACATGGGATGGCGTAAACCTAAACTTAGCCAACTATCGTTCTCAAAGTCGAGTTCTCAATAAATCACTCATAGAGCTTATCGCCCGTCCCTCCCCTTTTCGTTATATCTTCTTTTAACTGAAAACTTACCTCTGAAACTGCTTTACTCTTGCGGATCTACTTCTTGGGATTGATAAAATTATGTTGCAAAGGTACATGATTCTTCTTGCGACAATGAAAGGACATGCCGTTGGTTCATCAAGAAATCTCCACACCGTTGGGTAGTATTTATTGATGAA
>JAGHSE010000243.1 GCA_018066015.1 Candidatus Colivivens equi | reverse complement strand
CTCCTGACTCCTAACTCCAAACTTTTTTCTATCTTTCGCTCGCTACGCTCCCGCAAGGTACTCACGCTCGACAATAAAAATAAATTTTGATTTATTTTGTATTTTGCTCGCGTAATCGTACTATCGCTCGCTATGCTCCCGCAAGGTACTCATGCTCGACAATAAAAATAAATTATGATTTATTTTGTATTTTACTCGCTTAATCGTACCTTTGCAGTATGAAAGTAGCAACTATTGGTTTTTTTGATGGAGTGCACAGAGGACATAGATTTCTCATACAGAGTGTAATTGAGTCGGCAAGGGCACTCAGAGCACAATCTGTATTGATTACCTTTAACAGACATCCATTGAGTGTGCTCCATTCAGAGAATAGCCCTGAACTACTTACTTTGGAAGATGAACGACAATATTTGTTGCGTCAAACTGGAGTGGATGAAATCGTAGTTTTGCCATTTAGTACAGAGTTGTCTTTGCTGTCGGCAAGGGATTTTATGGCAGAGGTGCTGAAAGAGAGATTAGGTGTTACGACTTTAATTCTCGGTTACGACCACCATTTCGGAAACAAGAATATGGGGCATGATTATGAATCATATGGCAGAGAACTTGGAATAGAAATATTGAGATGTGGTGAAGTAAATGGTGTGAGTTCGTCATTAATCCGCAGTCTGTTGTTGGTTGGAGATATAAAATCAGCTAATGAATCCTTGGGTTATAACTATTTCATTAGAGGAATAGTAGTGCATGGTCATCACTTAGGAAGAACCATTGGGTTCCCTACAGCCAATCTTGATATTGCCCATGAAAAGCTCTTACCTCGTGAGGGTGCGTATTGTGTGCGAGTCGTTGTAGGGGAATATGAGTATGATGGTATGATGAATATTGGACGCAATGCTGTCGAAGTGCATTTGTTGGATTTTGAAGGTAATCTGTATGGTAAAAGAATAGAAATAAAAGTTACCGATTTCATCCGTAGCGAGACAGAGTTTACGTCTCTGGATGAGTTGAAAAATCAATTAGAAAAAGATAAGCAATATTTATTATGTCAAAAATATTAGTAACAGGTGTAGCAGGGTTTATAGGTTTTCATTTAGCCCAGAGCTTACTCAAGCGAGGTGATGTTGTTGTCGGTATTGATAATATGAACGACTATTACACTCCGCAGCTAAAAGAAGCTCGTCTGTCGTTGCTCCTGAAAGAATCTGCATTTAAGTTTGTCAAAGGTGATATTTCAGACAGAAAAGCATTACCAGAGCTCTTTGCAACGGAACATTTTGATAAAGTTGTGAATCTTGCTGCCCAAGCTGGAGTGAGATATTCCATTGAAAATCCGTTTGCATATATTGACAGTAATCTTGTAGGATTTGCAAATGTATTAGAATGTTGTCGTCATTATGGAACCCAACACCTTGTGTATGCATCATCCAGTAGTGTGTATGGTGGCAATACTAAGGTGCCGTTCTCCGAAGACGATATGGTTGATAGCCCGGTGTCGCTCTATGCTGCAACGAAGAAATCAAATGAGTTAATGGCTTGTTGTTATTCCAACCTCTACAAATTTCCTTCCACTGGTCTGCGATTCTTTACCGTATATGGTCCCTGGGGACGACCAGACATGGCGCCAGTGCTCTTTGCTACTGCCATTAGGGACGGCAAACCAATAAAGGTCTTCAATAATGGCAATATGAAACGCGATTTTACTTATATTGATGATATCGTAGAAGGAATTATACGTGTTCTTGATAGTAAAGACAATAACTCTGATAATTCCCCTAATTCCTTGCATTATGTTTATAATATTGGTTGCAGTAATCCAGTAAATTTAATGGATTTTATTGAAGAAATAGAAACCTCAATGGGTAGGAAGGCAGAGAAAATCATGATGCCTATGCAGCCAGGAGATGTGTATCAAACATATGCCAATACCACAAAACTTGAACGTGACATGGGTTACAAGCCTCATGTATCACTTAGGGAAGGCATAGGCGAATTTATTAAGTGGTTTAAGACTGCAGAGCAATATGGACTATAAAAAGATAAGGGAGGATTTTCCAATATTAAGTCGTGAGGTGTATGGCAAACCATTAGTGTATCTTGACAATGCAGCGACAACTCAGAAACCTCGTTGTGTTGTTGATGCCATTTCTGATGAATACTATAATGCCAATGCAAATGTGCATCGTGGTGTTCATTTTCTTTCTCAGCAGGCAACATCTATGCATGAAGCAGCTAGAAAAACTGTATGTACTTTTGTTGGTGCATCTAACACTAATGAAATAGTATTTACACGAGGCACAACAGAGAGTATCAATCTGTTGGCCAGTTCGTTGTCTAAGATTTCCAACAAGAATGAGGTGGTAGTGTCGGTAATGGAACATCATAGCAATATTGTTCCGTGGCAACTCAATGGTTTTAAAGTGAAACCATTTGTTGACCTCAATGATTTTGAATCTTTAATTTCAGACAAAACCGCTATTGTTAGTGTCGCTCATGTGTCAAACGTACTTGGTATTCAGAATCCAATAAAAGACATTATTAGAATTGCTCACGAACGTGGCATACCAGTCATGCTTGATGCGGCTCAATCCGTACCTCACATGAAGGTTGATGTCAAAGAACTCGATTGCGATTTCCTTGCTTTTAGCGGACATAAGGTTTATGGTCCTACGGGGATAGGCGTGTTTTATGGGAAAGAGGCTCTTTTAGATAAATTACCGCCATATCAGGGTGGAGGTGAAATGATTGACCATGTTAGTTTTTCAAAGACTACGTTTAATGCTTTACCATATAAATTTGAAGCAGGAACACCCGACTATATTGGTTCTCATGCCCTTGCTGTAGCACTTGACTATATTTCATCGTTAGGTATGTCATCAATTTCTGATTATGAATCCCAACTGACACAATATGCCATTCAGCAATTACAATCTGTAGAAGGATTGAAAACTTATGGACTTGGCAATAATGTGGAAAACCGGTGCTCGGTAGTGTCTTTCAATCTCTTCAATGAAGGAACCCTAATACATCACCTTGATGTTGGTACACTTCTTGACCGACTTGGTATAGCAGTTCGCACTGGTCATCATTGCGCTGAACCACTTATGCACTACCTTAACATAGAAGGAACTGTGCGAGCCAGTTTTTCATTCTACAATACTACAGACGAAGTAGATATGTTAGTCGCAGGTTTGCAGAGAATCAGAAAAATGTTCTAAACCTATCTGTCACTTTCATCTACAAGACAACGGATATGTTCGTTGAATTTGTCTGCCGTCATTAGGTCTTCAATATTGAGGTGCATTCTCCAACGCCAATAATGTCTTGGGTTGGATGGTATATTAATTCTCTCCGAACAAGCATCAGGATGGCGCAATACATCATCCATACCGAGCCAGTCTTGTAGTGTTAGAATGCAGAATACAGACGGCGAACTTAGGTGTTCACGCACTACTCTTTCCACCAACCAACCAGGCGCTTTGTCGGGAGCAGTGCCTTTCATTTTCAGTACATTATTGAAATATCGCTGAGCCTTGTCGTGTTCCTCTTCCCACCAACCACGAAAAGTTGGAGTGTCATGACTGGAAATAGTGCAGACTGATAATTTAGGGTTTAATGCAGGATTTCCAAATTCTATCCCCATTTGTTTTGGCATACTTTGGATTTCCAACGAGAGAATGCCAAGTTGGTGTGTTACCCACGATACACATTCTGGGACCATCCCTAAGTCTTCTCCACAACAAATCATAAGATTACACGATGTGATTGCTGGCAATTTCTTCATAGCTTCGTCGTACCAGAATTGTGTGTGCCGATGATAAAAATAATGTTCGTACAAATTATTAAAAGCAGATTTGTCAAGAATAGAAAGGGTGGAGTAGGCAGGTTCGTCCTTTGCTCCGATTTTAGGATGATAATAACCCTTCTTTTTTTCGTCTTCTATAAATAGTGTCATGATGGCATCCTTATCATCCCATTGTCCTATTTCTTCTGTTGACAGAGGTAATGCAGGACTGAAATGTCCCATCAGCCCACTCTTCTCGGATACTGGTATTTCCCAAATTCTGAAGAATCCTAAGAGGTGGTCAATGCGATAAGCAGAAAAATACTGAGCCATACCGCGCATCCGTCCTTGCCACCATGCGTAGCCGTCCTTCGCCATCTCGTCCCAATTATATGTTGGGAAACCCCAGTTCTGCCCATCTTTTGCAAAAACGTCAGGAGGGGCACCTGTCTGCCCTGTCATATTGAAAAGTTCAGGGTGTTTTGCAACATCGGCGCCGTGGCGATTTACTCCAATTGGGATATCACCCTTCAAAATAATCTCGTGTTTGCGGGCGTGCAATGCTACTGCTAAGAGTTGTCTGTGTAATAGATATTGAGTAAAGTAATATAGTCTGACATCATTTTGCCCAGCTTTTATTGGCAGAGAGTAATGAGTTGCACGAAATTCAGCGTAAGGAATTAACCAGTCTTCGTTGCTCAAAAACCATTCTTTGAAGGATTTACTGCTAAGTATTGACTTGCTCTTTTTTCTGAATAATAATCTGATGTAGTCACGCTTTGCATTGTTTACCTCCTCATAATCTATCTGCCGTAAGTTGTTGAGGTCTTGAAGTTTTGTAGGGATGGGGATAAGATGTGTAAATTCACGCAAGTCCAGATACATAGGGTGTAGTGCCCGACAACTAATACTGTTGTATGGATAACTATCCTTCCAGGTATCTTCGTTGGTTGTGTCGTTTATGGGTAATATTTGTATGACTTTTAGGTGAACTTTCTTTGCCCAGTCAACCAATGATTTTAAATCCCCAAAGTCGCCAACTCCCTGACTTCCCTCGGTGCGCAAAGAAAATACGGGAATTGCTACTCCTGCAACTCTCTTTGCCTCTTTCCACACGTCTGTTTGAATAGTCAAATCAGTATTAATACCATCTCTTGGGCTTCTATCTGTGAATATATGAGGAAGGCAACCGGTCTCTCTACGAATAATTTTACCCTCTTTCATCAGACAATATCTGTATTCACTGTTTGTGGGCAATTCGATGTCTGCACTCCATATCACCCCGTCTTGAGTAGTGAATGGAATAAAGGTGTTGTCATAAGTATGAATAGCGATGTATTCACCCCATTGAGTCTTGTATTCTATTTGTATGTTCATGTTTTTTTAGGGAGTAGGTATTGTGGATTATGAATTATGGAAAGGGTATAGTGAGTAGTGTATAGCATTTTCAAATGGCAAAGGTACGATTAAGCGAGTAAAATACAAAATAAATCGTGATTTATTTTTATTGTCGAGCGTGAGTACCTTGCGAGAGCATAGCGAGCGATAGTACGATTAAGCGAGTAAAATACAAAATAAATCATGATTTATTTTTATTATCGAGCGTGAGTACCTTGCGGGGTGATAAAACCTTTTTGGTTCCTCACGCAGAGTTTTTTTACCACGAAAAACACGAAATAATACGAAAAATTCGAAAACTTAATCTGTGGTAGTAGGGACAAGCCCTACG
>JAGHSE010000407.1 GCA_018066015.1 Candidatus Colivivens equi | reverse complement strand
ATTCTATATTTATAATAAGGTGAGAAATCTTGCAACTGTTGAGCAAGAGCAGAAGAAAATGACATTGAGAATACCAATCCCAATACAATTAACCTAAGTTTCATAATCTGTTTCATAATCTTGGTCGTTTACCTGTTAATATATGTTTGAAATTATTATAATTCTGTTCAAGATAACTTAATTCATAAGGTTGGAGAGTGAGTGAGAAAGTAGCCTTAAGTTCATTGATACCGAAATAATGTTTGAGTATGCAAGCCATATTATAACTCAAGTCAGTGTTTTTCTGCATAAGAGCAATACTGCATCTCAAAGTAATAGAATGGTCGTCAATAGTGCGCAGAGCCTTGAATAACATATAAAAAGCTAAGGGGGTATCTTCCTTCAGAAGGATAGAAATCCACTCACGTTCATTATCCATAGCAAATAGGTGAAGAAGTCCATCTATTTGTTTTTCCGTAGTCAATAATGGGATAGCCATCCTGACCATTTTAGGTACGTCAGCAGGAATAGTAGAGAGAGCCCACTGAGAGAGTGTGAGTGCACCATCACAAGAAAAATTGATTTCATCCTTCTTAGCCAGATTTTCAATAGAGAGAATGCATACTAGAAATGCTTGATGGCGAAACATGAGCAAATGCAGATAAGCCTCCCAAAACAAGTCGTTATCAACATGAGAAAGATATTTACGTAACATTACTTCTGTACGTCTAAATTCCGAATTAGACAGATGGGCAAGATATTTGTCAAGACCATCCCAATTACGTTTTTCTATGAGTTGAGATAGTATCATTGTCTTGTGAGTTGGAATTTAACACTTAATCCGAAATCAGCTGTAGTAGTAGGATAAGAATTCGTAGAAACGAGAGGTACATTTTTTTGCCAATCAATAAAACCACTCATAGTGAGCATACGGCTGAACTGATAATCCGCAGTGATTGCAATCTTATAGGCGGTGCTACCATTTGTACCTGTAGAGACATTTGTCATGATGTTACGATTGATGGCATTCTGCATACGATAAGAGAAATCGCAACGTATATTGAGATCGTGGCTGATGCTGTTGTTGCGTCGAGAAGATGATCCAGACTGTGACAAGCCTCGAGAATCATCGGACTTAGCATTCTTCTTGGCATTCTTTTTCTTGGTAGATGGATCTTGAATACCCTTGGCGCCAAAGAGATTGATATCCTTTATCTTATAGCCCAATCCTACAACGATATCGTTAGAGTAATTCTCTGTGAGAGCTACAGATGTCATACTAAGATTTAGGGCACGCATCTTTCGATACTCCATCTTACCCGTGAGGCCACTATTGAACGTCATATCAACACCGATAAGTGGTGAGAACGATTCACTGATGCTGACAGTACTGATATTGAAAAGACTACTTGGAATAGGATTTCCCGACGTAACATCAAGCACATATCCTAAATCGTCCATAAATCCTACGAAGTTAGTGAATGAATTGTAAGCCCCGACAGAATAAACACTCTTATAAGAATGATTTATATTGAAACTCTTGAATTTCTCAGAGAACCATGAGAGTTTAGATAGTCCACTATAAGAGAGACTCCAGTTAGGCAACATCTTGAATATAGATGGGAATATATCAAGCGAGCATGAATTAGGAGATCCACTACAATAAGCAGCCATGAAAGCGGGGATCATGACATCAGCAGAATACATATCTACAGTACCATTAGTAGGGTCAAAAGTCTTGCCTTCAAAAGCAGGTCCAACACCCTTTGGATATACAGAACCAGCATATTGGTGTTCAACACGTTCACGCACAATTGGCAAATTAGCGAGGAAATCGTTGAATGGTTTGGAATTGTAATTGTCGTTGATATCTCCAGTAGTAGCAAAAGCAGACTTGATTGAAATAGTGGTCATATTAAAACTACCCGACTTCTGTCGTGGCATTCCATCATACATAAACTGAATGCTATTAGAGCGATTGACAGTACGCGAAGCATTAAGATCAATCTTAACATCTCGCAGTGGTTCAAGAGTGACTCTCAACTGAGCATCCTCAGTTTCTGTAGTTGTAGCAGGAGTAGTGATAGAGTCTCCTGTAATGAGCCAACCGTTACGCATAGCCTTATTGAGATAATTGTCACCAATAGCTCCAAAAGCAAAATCAAGTCCAGGAGAGAGTATGCCATTAATAGACTTCTGTCCGAAGAAGTCGCCAATGTCAGTACGGAAACCAGGAAGCGACATAGAATAGTTATTGCGATAAGAAATACTAACATTACGCACCATCATGGCAGCACGAGCTAGAGCTTGAGCAGCAGTGTAGAGAGGGCCATCATGGTTAACAGGTTTCTTTGCTACAACAGACAATTTCAATGTTACTGTATCACGATTCTTGATATGGATGATATTTTCAGATTCAATAGAGTACTTCACTTTATAAGACTTTCCATTAGCAGTACGTGCACGAACGATTAGACGTTTTGATTTCTGACCATGAGGAATTTCAGTATCAGTAGAATCATTAAGAGTTATCTCCTTTGAGTATGCTTTACGTTGTCGCGCTGTAGTTGTTTTAGTATTCTCGGCAGATTGAGCATTTGTTGTCTTTGCATCTGCGTCTTCCTTTGAGTTCGGGTCTTTCTTTGCATCCTTGCCCTCTGCATCCTTATCTGCAAGACGAGTTCGGGTTTGAGTCTTGAGTGACTTCTTTTCAGTAGTTGATGATTTACCGGAGAATCGTTTGTAAGCCTCATCCAAGAACTTCACCTTCTTATAAAGAGTCTCCATATTGAGACGGCCGTTTATATTGACACTACGCTGAGTGACTGCTGTATTACCCAAACTGCGTTTGTTTGCCAATTCTGCACCACGAGTCCAACCATAAGTAGAGTTATAACTACCATCTGCTGAAATCCAGTCGAAGATAGGTATGCGATTGAATGGTACTGTATAAGAGCCTGAGAATGTAGAATTGTAAGTAAGTGGACGTCCCATATGAAGGATACTTTTAGTGACACTATCCTTCCAAGCCTCGTAGTTGTCAATATAAAGATTCTTATTATCAACATAAGGTTCCTCAATTTCAGCATGAGTGTTAGACGTAAAGTTGAGTTTCAAAGCCTTGAAAATATCCCATTGCAGTGTCATTTGACGATTCCACAAGAATTGTGAGGATGAGACTACAGGCAACTGAGTGCCTGCCTCAACATCACGTTCTTGGAATTCATAATAAGAACGAGTGATGTCCATATTTATAGATAGGCGTTGAGGCATCCAGTTAAGATTCTGAGCCTTGATGATATCAGCCCACTTTGATTTCCACTTGAGATTCTTGAAAGGTTCAAAAGTCTTGTATTTAGGAGAATAGTTATATTGAAAACTACCCTTCCAATTTTCATTTTTCTCACCAATAGTAGTTTGTCCTCTCTTGTAATTTTTGCTTGATGAATAACTAAGCGAGAAGTTGGCAGGGTCAATAGGCCATGGAGTCTTGTGTGCCCAGTTGGATTTCCAATTACTAAGAGAGAAATTCTTGCTCTTGACAACCTTCTCAGTAATATCACTAAGAGAATCAGGATTTTCACTAGCGTCCAAAGCATCAGAGAGAAGCATATCCGTATCAAACGGATTATATTTAGGTGATATCTTCTGCCAAGAATAAGAATAATAGATAGGCATCTGCATCTTCCATGAATCAGGGAAGAATTTTCCCAATTCAAAATTAGTGGTAATGCTCCACTGATAACTATTGTCGTTATTGCGAGTAGTGACTCCTTCTTCCAGACCACCATATCCAGCAGTCTCCATATGTCCGGCAAGATTTACGCTACCCAAGTCTGACAGACGCACATTCATACTACCCTGAGCTGCCCATCCACCATCGTTGTTGTAGTTTTGCAGACGTAGTTCGTCAACCCATGTTTCTACAGAATGTGTTTCGCGACCATTATTGCGCACACCAACCATCATAGTTTTGACCTCACCGAGAGAAGGATTTCCCACAACCGTAATCTTATTGTTTGGTTTATCAGGATCGTATTCAGAATAAGCGGTGGTATAAGAAACACGATTTGCGTTTCTGCGTTGCTTTACATTAGTAAGTGCCTCTAGATCAAGGTCGAGCATATTCTGTTCAGGCCAAACAGCCTCACAACCACTAGTAGTGAAAGTATCATATCGTCCAGGAGGTGTAAGGGTAAGTGGAATTTCGTATTCATAGTAATTGCTCTTATAGTCGCTACCAAAACGCACAAAGACACTCATCTGATTATTAGTGAGAGTAGTTTCACCTTCAAGAGCATTAGCATGGACGAACATCTGCACATGTTTGTACTGACGCAAATCCAACATTGTATTCTTATACACAGCCTTAGCATCACCTGGGGCCAGATTCTCCACCTGCAAAGCAAGAGACTGTTCATTTTGCTGAGTAAGTTGAGACTGTGATGGGTCTTCTTCACGAGTAATACCAGGAGGGAGCACATAATTGACGGGAGTTTTGTCGTTGTTCTCCTCAATATTAACAGCATAAGTTTTGATAGTACCAGAATTACTCTGTTTATTGCCCGACACGAGAGGCTGGTTGTAAGTACGCCATTCTCCTTTCACGAGGTCAAGGCTACCAAAACGCAGTACGACAGGTTTTTCGAAATCGGTGAGATACATACGCATAAACCTAATGCTACTGAAATCCATAGATGAAGGATCTAATTCACCCTTGCTAACTCCATTCTCAATTTTCGTTCCACTCTCAATAGGAATACGGAATTGGTACCAAATAGCTTCCTCTGTACGTCCGTTACGCAATTTGACATTAGTTCTGCGAGCATCAACAATATATCCTTGTCCTACCTTGAGACTCTGTGGAGAGATCTCCATAGAATATTCATAGTAGTTTTCATACTCATTCATAGTATAATCCTGATTGATATCCTCAACATCAGGAGTAGTCTTGTAAGCCTCATTGTAACTATTTCCAGTAGAATTAGGCGAGTTGCGTTCTGGACTATTAATATTCTTATAACGGTCAAGGATAGATGTACGATTTTCGTCGAGTCTTGAACCACGGAAATAACTGTAGTTATCAGCAGCAGGGTCATTATACACCTTATCATATGCCTCATCATTACCCAATTTGGATTTGACGTCAGAGAGATACTGCATAGTAGTATCAAACGCACGTTCGCCATCATCAGAAAGTCCGTCAAGACCAACGTCCTGTCTGTCGCGGGCATTACTTTCTGTACTGAACGCATATACTACACTCTTGTCATCGGATACATATCCCCATGCAGTCTTTGACACACTGCCAGCATTGCTTACAGGTATTCCGCTCTCAAACGATTTCTTTCCATCCTTAAGTACATCTTCACTGACATCACCCAAATTGATGACCAACTTACCACCTATGCCACTCTCGTTACGGTTATAAATAAATGGATCAAGCATCCAGAACTCCACATATTGAATATTAGATGTCTCAAAGTCGCTAGTATCAATTTTTCGCATCATACCACCCCAGCGCTTGCGAGGTTGCTCAAGGCGAACATCATTATTTGCATCAGCATAAACCTCAGTAGAGAAATTGTATGGTCCACGTTCGTCAGGATAATATGCGATATTGAGCACGTCAAGAGTGTTGCTCTCGCCCTGGTTGGTATCTTTATTAGGATAAAGTTCGCGCACAAAGACCTCTCTAACATAGTGATTAGAGAGTTGGGCAGTGTCGCTCTTGATATGAGAAGGAGTAAGAGATGAACTGCGTCGGGTGAAGAGAGGATCAATAACATACCATGCCAACTTAGCACGGTTATATCCATAACTCAAGTCATTCTTCAGAGTGCCTTCAGGCATGACAGAAGGAGTAGAACTGAGAACCCATTGATTTGGAGTCTTGATATCTATTTTATTCTTTGTATTTTCAAAATCATCAATATAAGACGCATTACCTTGCACGTCATAAGGTTTGCCTGCAATGAGTTGGGCAAATTCAGCTTTAAAATTGATTGAAGAAGGAGAAGTTGCTTCAATAAATGGTAATTTGTCAACAAGGTCAGTAAGCCACTGACTTTCAGTCTTCCAGTTGACATGCAAACCCCAAACTGTATTATTAAGTGGTTCGGAACCCATTGCTACTTTAGTTGTAAGAGGTTTTTCGGTGAGTCGCATGAATGTACCACCAAACTGCAAATCTTTAGAGTAGTCATAATCCCAATTGACTCCAAGCATGGTTTTGCGCACCATACCATTCATTTCGTTACTCTCCATACTCACGCTCACATTCGTTCCTGCATCAATAATGCTCTGATTGATGATAGTAACTCGGCCAGAAGCATAATCAACTGTATAGTCAGACCCCTCAGTGAGAGTAACACCACCAGCAGTAACTATAACAGAACCTTGTGGGATGTTTGTACTGCCCAAATATATTTCATTACCCGAACTGCCCTTAAACTCTCCTTCTATACTGAACTTTGCTTTTTCTGCCACACGCTTTGCAACAGTTTTGGTAGAATTATAGAGTTCGTAGTAACAATATTTCTCAGCCAAAGTCTCATCACCCAATTGTTGTGCCAGCCATTCTCCGAATGGTTCAGCCACAGGGAAAATAATCATACCAGACTGACTAAGGACGGTATATCCCTCGAGGAAGTCAAACTTACCATTAGGATTAGTCTTATTGTTGTCATCCAAACGGTCAAGGTTCATCATCTTAAGAAGAGTAGTCTGTTTGAATTTCTCTTCTGGAATGTATGTCATTGCAACACCTGTAGTGTCACAGAGATATTTGATGTCAAGTTTAAATCTGTCGCGCTGAATACTTTGAGCATTGAGAGAATATACGTTTTTCATCATCAGTCGCCAGTTGAGCACTTCAGGAGAGTTCGTAGTATTCTTCAGCAACTTTACATACAGAGACTTGTCATTATCCTTGATATCTGCAGAAAATTCACCAACTTGATAAGTCTTGCCACCATAAGTATATTCGTAAGCAATAGCTACGACTTGATTAGGTTGGAGTGTACTCTTGAGAGAGATGTAGCCGAGATGTTGGTTGAGGGTATATTCGGAAGAAGTAAGCAAACGAGCGTTTTCTATTTTTTCATAATCAATACCACCCTTTAGTCCCAATGCCTCAATAGGCTCACTAGCTGTATCCATATATCTGATTGACTCATCGGCAACTAGTGTAGAATACAAACTATTAGATGAATTCTGAGGATTTGAAGAACCACCATTGAGCCATTTTTCATCACTGACTACGCGATTTTCAGCAAGGTCAACAAAACCGACGATATTTCTTGTATTTTCAGTAGCTCCACCAGTATTAGTCACCCAAATTTCCACACGATTAATAGTGATGCCAGACGTAACAGTAGGTAAATTTGCACAGAATTGATCGTAATTATCATGGAAGAAATGAGCCATATAGAAATGGCGGTTCTCATCGTAGTCGTATGCCTGAAGTTCAAATGTAGAGAGTTGTGCTCCACCTTTAGAAGATACAGTCTTAGACTGCGATTTCTTCTGTGACAAGACGGTCTGCAGTTTGAGCTTACCAAACTGCAAGTCTGTTCTGATACCAAACAGACTTTGTGCGCCACGCACTAAAGAGTTGTTGGAAGGGAAAGACACATAACCTCCTTCTAATAATTTAACTATATCATCCTCTTTACCTTCATAAGCTAATTTAAGATTTTTGGCATCATAGTCAAATGTTGCCTCAGTATTGTACTTGAGGTTGAAGTTCATTTTGTCGCCGACAGAAGCCTGAATATTAGCATTAATTTTCTCATCAAAATCAAAATTTGCTTGTTTACGATTACGTTCTGAGAGAGAAGGATTGTCTGTGTATTTATAGTTGTAGCCAAACTTCAGTTCGGCACTTCCGTTAATCTTAATTCTCACGCCACCAGGACCGAAAATCTTTTCAGCTGGTCCTAGGTCAAAATGCATATCAGTAAAATCAAACTTCTCCTTCCCCTTACGAACCATGAGAGAGTCGTTGCGAGCCTTGAAATAGTGTCCCATTTGAGTTCGTTCGTTCCATTTCAAGTAGTCTAAAGGGGACATTAGGAAAGGAGCAGAAAGGAAACTGTCGCCCAAACGAGTTCCAACACGATATGCCCCAACTTGTTCATCATATACAGCAGTGTCAGCCTTGAGATTGTCTGGGTCTTTCAGGTCAAGTGAGAAATTTTCGGAATGTTCACTATCAGGATAGTCAGTTTTTTTCACATTTCTATGAATGGTAGTATCAATTGGCTGAATCTCGGCATCAAGAGGTGCAGGAAATTCAGGTTCTACTACAGAAGAATTAAAAACGAGAGAACCATTAGCTGCAAACAAACCAACACTCATGATTATCAATATGATAGCCATGAGTATTAGTTTTCCATTTCCGCCTGTTCTTAGGTTCTTGCCCATTTCTTACATACGCGCGTTATACAAATCTAACGAATGATATTAAGATTTATTGTATCATAATTAGATTTTTTAATCTTTTCTGGTATTTATTATCATCATTGATGTTTTTTTCTTACCTTTGTAAAATCAACGTCAAGAGAAGATATTGTATGAGATATTTTTTTTCGTTCTTTGTTATTACATTATTAGTTATGAGTAGTTGTCAAAGTCCAAATCCACAGAAAGAAATCAAGACTGTAATCTTAGCAGCCGAAGAAGCTGAATATAACAGATGTCGGGAATATTTTCCTGATATTGAATGTATATTGGTGGGAGTTGGAGCTGGTAATGTCATAAAGACTTGTTGCCAATTACCAGAAGGGACCAGAGTCATCAACATTGGATATGCAGGAAGTAATCAGTTGCCGATTGGTACCGTAGTAAATGTCAGCAAGACATATCGACTTACAGATAGTACTTATCAGTTTAATGACCATGCCAATCCACTTGAACTGCAAACAGAAGGTTATCCATGCTACTCCAACAACAGTTTTGTAACTCAGTCGGACATCACAGACCCTGTATTGTTTGATATGGAACTCAACTACATAGCATCTTTCACCCCACGTTTGAATCTTATAGCAAGTATCAAAATTGTGAGTGATAACCTCAGTGTAGACGCCTTCAAAAACAACGCTTTGCGAGAATCAGGCATCCTCACATGTGATTCAGTTTGGGAAGAAGTTGCAAAACTTGTAAAGAAACTATAACGAGTTGATTCTATTGAAAATATCGGCAAGTAAGTAGTTAGGGCTATTGCTTTTGCTTATTTTGATGTTTTTGGCTTTGTTCCGGTACCCAGGGTGTCGCTCCGCTTGCCCTGGGCTATGAACAGATTAGCCTTTTAGGCTGCATCGGGCGAGGGCTTCCGCACAGCAACCTGCTAAAGAAAAATCTCAACCGACGACAAACCGAGAGCAATTGCAAGCTTGCTTGGCATTGCCGAGGTGCGAAGGAGGAAGACAAAAGTCAAAATCACCTAAAATGTAATTAA
>JAGHSE010000272.1 GCA_018066015.1 Candidatus Colivivens equi | reverse complement strand
CTATTTAGTAAATATGAGCGAAGCTTTAGATTTGGTTTCAGTAGTAATGCCAACTTATAATAATACAAGGCATTTGGCTGAAAGTATTGAGAGTGTGTTGGGACAAACATACTCTAATATTGAATTGCTCATAACAGATGACCATTCTACGAATTCGGATGTAATTTCTATTATAAAAGCCTATGCCAATAGAGACTCACGTGTCCGTCCATTCTATTTAGATGTGAACCAAGGTCCTGGGGTAGCGCGCAATAACAGCATAAAAGAAGCTCGCGGACGATACATTGCATTTTGTGATTGCGATGATAGGTGGTTTTCCAACAAGCTTGAAAAGCAAATAGCCTTTATGAAAGAGCGAAAGTGTACTTTATGCTATAGTTCGTATTTGGAATGTAATGAGAATAACGAAATATGTGGTATTGTAGTGGCTCCTGAACATATTAGTCTCAACGATTTAAAACGTGATAATAAGATAGGTTGTCTTACTGCTATATATGATACAAAATCATATGGCAAATTTTATATGCCAACAATCCGTAAACGTCAAGATTGGGCGCTCTTTCTTAATATACTAAAAGAATGCCAACATGCTTATGCTTTGACAGAACCATTAGCCTATTATCGTCATTCTGATGAATCAGTTTCAAGTAAGAAGTTCAAACTTATTAAGTATAATGCCAAGGTCTATAAACAAGTATTTGGGTATAATACACTAGAGGCATATACATATTTCATCTTTGTATTTATGCCGACTTATACAAAGAAAGTTTTTTCTAATAAATTGCATTCTATTGACTATCTTAAGAAGATAGGAAAATCTTGATACTTTGCTAACTTTGCGTTTGATTTATAGTTAGATTAAATGACGAAAGAACAATTTATAAAGAAAAGCAAGCGCCCATTTTATGGTATAACCAAATGGTTGGGAAGGCATAATCCTGAACTTCTTGTCAGGATTCGATATTTTGTCAGGTTTCATAGATGCCTGAATCTCAGGAACCCACGGAATCTGAACGAGAAGATTCTATATCTTTCCTTAAGGACTAATACGGAGGAGTGGACTCGTCTGGCTGACAAGCATAAGGTGAGGCAATTCGTAGAGGACAGGGGATTGGGTGATACGCTTGTGACTGCTTATGGCGCCTGGGACGATGCTCAGAAGGTTGACTTTGATAAGTTGCCTCAGTCGTTCGTGCTGAAATCCACAAACGGTTCTGGTGACGTGATTATAGTGAACGACAAATCAGAACTGAACATTGACAAGACTCGCAAGACCCTTGCCAAGATGCTTCGTTCCCCTTATGGCGAACTCGAAGGGGGAATCCACTATATGCGAATTGAACGCAGGATTATTGCAGAGGAAATGCTGTTCAATGACTCTATATCTGCTGAATACTCAAAGTCTCTTATTGACTATAAGGTCTGGTGTTTCAATGGTAAGGCGCATTATGTCTTGGTATGTAGCAACAGAGACAAGAATGGTACTGATGTCATGACCTTTGATGCCGACTGGAACGACCATCCAGAATATTGTAATTTCACGTCGCATTACAGGAGAGGACAACTAATTCCGAAACCATCAAATCTTGAGCAGTTGCTTTCTACAGCCGAGAAACTTGCGGAAGGTTTTCCTGTGGTCAGGGTTGACCTGTATGATATTAATGACAGGATTTATTTTGGTGAGATGACATTTACGTCATTAGGAGGGCTGATGCAGTATTATACTCCTGAATTCCTGCAGATATGTGGCGACATGATTGATTTGAGTGGATATTAATTGCTTGTAAATCCATGTCAGTACGCAAGTTATTTATTCTTTATTGCATTCCGTTATGTCTGGTGCTTGGGATCATATTCTCTGCTTTTGCTGGAAGAAATGCCGATACTGCTGTCTCTGAGCAAACTGGCCGTAATTACAAGCTCGTATTTAGAGAGGATTTTAATGGTATTGCTTTGGATACCAACTTTTGGAGAATCATACCACGTAACCGGGAGGTTGAGTGGAGTGCACACATGTCCTCTCATCCATCTGTATTTGAACTGTCTCATGGTCGCATGAGATTATATGCACGTTTAAATGATCACCTGGATATAAACGACACAGCAAAATATATAGTAGGTGGCATTGATACGAAAGGTATGGTAGGCATCACATATGGCAAGGTTGAGGTGAGGGCAAGAATGACTGGAGCAAATGGTGTGGTTTCTGCTATTTGGATGGCGGCTACGACACCAAAACCATATCCCGACTATATGGAATTGGACTTAGTGGAAAGAATTTCAGAGCGTCAGGAAGTCGATCAGACTGTGCATAACAATTATGTTGACAGGTTAAATATTCTTGACAATCCTCAATACCAGGCTAAGCCGAGGGTCAAGCCAGAGAAATATAATGTCTATGCGGTCGAGATACTTCCTGATCAAGTCATTTTCAGCATAAATGGTAAACCGACATTAACTTATCCAAGGATCAACACAACTCAGATAGGTCAATATCCCTTTGGCTCTTGTGAAATGTATTTGAAACTAAATTTGGAGGCTGGCTTCAATAGATGGCTCCGTGACATAGACTTTACGAGATTTCCTGTCTACATGGATATTGACTGGGTGAAATTTTATAGTGCTGTCTTATAATTCGGGCTTAGCCGTACTCTTAAGGTTGATGTCGCTGTCTTTTTTGAAATATACCTTTACCTTTCTGTTTATGTTAGAGATACTTAGACAATACTTCCCATGCGGCATTGTCATCATATTTCTTAGCTTCGTTCAGTGAATTACGCTTGAAATCTAGAAGGATATCTCTGTGAGTGTTGAGATAAGCTATCTTTTCGGCCAGTGGTTGTACACAGTCATCGAAAGGTATGATGTATCCGACTTTTCCGTCTTCAATAAATTCGTGAGAGTATTTCCACTCGGTAGCAATGACTGCAAGTCCTGCTATGAATGAGTCTAGAATGGTTCCTGGGAACCCTTCGCCAGCATAGTTCCTCGTAGGCAACAGCATAACATCATATTCTCTCAATGTTTCTATGATGTTGGAAGGTGTCAAAGGTCCGCAATATCTGGTGTTTTCTTTGTGGGATTCTAGCAAATTTAGGAACTCACTTTTCTCAGAAGTATTGATTTGTCCATAGAAATCCATTGTGACATTTACGTGGTTGCTTTTTAGTATGTCAAGTGCTTGGAATATTTGTGGGAAGCCTTTGTCTTTGCGAATTCTAGCCATGAATACAAGTCGAAGAGTACCAACATTTTCGGTTATTGGCCATTGCTGAATGAATCGGAAATTTGGGAATACTTCTGAATTTGTGAAATGGCAATGTTCTACAAGTTCGTCGTGCACTATTTTCATCTCGGGCAGGTGTGCTCGTATCTTCCTACATAGGTTCATCTGTAGTTTATGAGGGCGATATTTGCCTAGGCCCATGAAATATTCATATTGCCATCCTCCAATGCAGATGATGACTATTTTATAGTTGAATATTTTAGATAAAAGATATGCTACGGGAAAAAGATATGTGAGGTTACCCTTGCATGGAACCAATATTAGTGTGTTGCATCTGATTAGTCCAAACAACAACTTGAATAAGTCAAAAGGCCGTTTGCGTACTGCTAATGTGTCGAAATATAACACAGAACTATCACATTTGTCTTGTAATAACTGGTAGATATTGCGAGTTTTTATCGTTTGTCCATCAAGTTGATGGGTAAGAAAACCAAAGGCTCCGACAACATATATTCTTTTATTGCTCATGTAGTTACAGTTTTTGATTTTTTATGATTGCTTGTTTGATTGCTTGTAAGTAGCCATGACCAAATTTCTGGTCAGGCTCTACATAATTACCTTCGCCCCATTCGTTCCAAGCCTTCAGAAAGAGAATCTGATGCTCTGGCTGTTTGTCTTTTAATAACTTAATAGCCTCTTCTACTGTTTTTTGAAATTTCTTAGGTGTACTATTTATAAGAGGGTCAGTATTCACTCCAGCCCGTGGAGTACGATCCCATTGAGGAAGTAGGGTCGGATAGACGTTTTCCCATTTGTCTTCTTCCACATAGAAGTGCTTCATTGCAGATTCATAATCAGTCAACTGCAAGGTTGGCGCTATGGATTTGCTCCTAATGTAATAGTATAACATCTTCAGTTTGTTGCTGCACATGATTTTTGCTCTGCTGAATCCAGAAGAAATTACAGCGTCAAATCCTTTCTGTAGCAAAGTACTATAAATATTGGAGGCTTGATTAGTATCCCATAAGGATATCTTGCCGTCAGAACGGCTTTGTCCAGTGCAATTTTGTGTATAGCCTACAAAATGAATTCCTTTTAATCCGTTTTCATAAGCCATCTTTTGCCATAATTCAATGAACTGGTCAACTTCAGGAAAGTCAAAAGGAGCCCATATTCCGAATAAAGGCTTTCCATCAACTTTTATGTATCGCTCATCTCTAAAAGCCGGGAGTAAATGCATGAAGTGATTTATGTGGTCTTCTGTTGAATACTTCATTTCCATTATCATGGAGTCTTTTTTCATGCTATGACCTTTTTCCCAGGTTTTGTTTGTCCAATCGTGGTTTGCCCAACATAGGCAGAACGGTAAAGTGGGTTTGCCAGACGCAAGTACTTCGTTAAACGGACGCTCAAGTAATTGTTTGCCATTTCCAAACCAATAGTGATAGTAGCAAAAACCTTCTATTCCAGCTTCGCGTGCTAGTTCTGCCTGCTGTTCTCGAACATCAGGCAATCGTAAATCATAAAAGCCAAGGTCAGCTGGTATTCTTGGTTGATAATGTCCTTTGAAAAGAGGTCTTGCTTTAGTTACATTAATCCATTCTGTAAAGCCCTTTCCCCACCATTCATCATTTTCAGGAATGGGATGATATTGTGGAAGATAGAAAGCAATAATTCGTGGTTTCATATTGTTGCAGTTATAAAATGTCGGATACTAGTATTTTATTAATTTCAGATATCATCATCTTGTTCGTGTTGCACAGCTCCTTGTTGGTATAGTAGCGTATGGTTTGATAGATGAGATGAAATTTGTTGATGATTAAATCTGTACGGATATATGTTTTGCTCTTACCTACACTTTTGTAAAATTTGATTTTGCTATTTAACCACCAGATAAATTTGATACTGTTCATTGTACTTCGACCTTGAAGATGAATAATCCTTGCTGACGGAACAGACATAAGCAAAAAACCTGCTCTTTTTATTCTGTAGCATAATTCTGTATCTTCAAAATACATAAAAAACTGAGGATCGAAACTACCTATATGGTCTAATATCTTTTTTTTGATCATTAGGTCTGCACCAGAAATGTGGCACACATCCAATGGGTTCTGGGTATTGTTGAAGGTAACGCTATCCTTAAACCTTATTTTATTATACAATTTGTTTAACGTTATGAAATTGTCAAATATGGATGGATACTGCCGATAGAAACTAATAGAAGACTGCATGCTACTGTCAAACAGATTGGCTCCACACGCACCAACAGTATTATTGTGGTCAAGATATTCAGAAAGTAGTTTTACGGAATTGTCTTGGAGCAGTGTGTCGGAATTTAAAAATAATATGTTTCGTCCTGTAGCATATTTTACGCCTTCATTATTCGCTCGCCCAAATCCTATGTTTTCTTTAAGATATATGTATGTTATTCTATCATCGGATGCAAAATGCTGTTCACTGCCATCAATGGAACCATTGTCAACTAGAATAACTTCAAAATTGACATTTGTCGTAAATCTGAAAATACTATCAATACACTCAGCGGTTATTTGTAGTGTATTATAGTTGACAATTATGATTGACACCTCTATCATGGCAATATTATGTTTTTAAGTTTACTAATAAATTCCAATACCATTGTAGATTTGATTATATATACATGTATTATGCAATAATACATACAAAGTACCAGAAATCCAATGAACATTGATGCAATATAATTAATGTTCATTGATGAAAGAAGGAGCAGTCCCACGCAAATTGGCATGGCACAAAGTACGTGTCTAGTTAGCAGTATGAAGTTAATTTTTAATTTTGTGAACTTGTATGTAAAGTACATCGCCATTATACAAACTATAAATTCTGCTGAAATCCAGGATACGGATGCTCCAACACAACCATATTGGCCTATCAGTATCACATTCAAAACCACTCCTGTAACTGCACCCACAATTGAGTTAAACAAGATTGCTTGGTCCTTTGACATTGGCATTAAAATCTGAACAATTAAAACTTGTTCCATACCAATAATTAAGATATTGGCAATAATGATCTGTAGGCATACAGAGGATATCTCATATCCAGGACCCGCAAGAAGAAGTATAATCTGAGAAGAATAAGCAATAGAATAAACAATTAACGGGAATGAAAATATGAATAATATTTCAATTGTGGCTTTGTATAGATTCATAAAATCGTCCATCTTATTTTGCGAGAAGAGGAAACTCATTCTAGGCATTAACACATTAGTGAGCGCCGTAAATAATGCTAAAATTAATGTATGCAATTTTACGGCAGTGGTATAGTAACCAACTTCTGTGTCGTTGCATACAAAACCGAGATACATAACGTTGAACGTAGTGTACATTGATGTTAGAATGCAATATATTCCAAGTATTAGATATTGTTTGTAAAACGATTTGATGTTCAAATCCTTCCAAGAAAATGATACGATTTTTTTGCAATATGTGGTGTTGATAATGGCATTTATGACAATCGTCATTGTCGTCAGAATATAGTAAATTGGATAATCATCAGCTTTGTGTATAAATAAGAATACACCTGCTACATATGCTATCTTCACGATTATTGTCCGAATTGTAATATATTTGAAGTTTTCAATGCCTTTGTAAAACCATTCAATTAAGAAACAATTAAAAATCAATTTAATCTCACCTATAAACAATAATTCCTTATAGTCGCTGAGTTTTGGAATGGTTATTGTTGTAACGAACAGAATTATTGCCATCACTAGTGTTGTGATGATATTGAGGAAGATGATACTAGAAAATGTATTGTTAAGTTTCTGCCTATCATTCTTGCTTCGTGCAATCTCTCTGATTCCCAATGTAGTTACTCCCATCATGGAGAATAGGATGTAGTAGTTTATGATGCTGTCCACAAAATTGCATATTCCCACATTGTTTACCCCGAGTATCCTTGAAATATAAGGAAAAGTAATCAACGGGAATATATAGTTTGCAATGGTGAGTATGCTACTATATGTAAAATTTTTGAACAATGAGTGTGCAGGCCTCATATTTTCAGGCATAAGTAATTTTATTGTAAAATGATATGATACTCATCACACTTGATTCTAGTGTATATAGTCTGCTGACTGTTTTATATGCTAAATCTATGACAGAAGTATATTCTGATATGTCTTTGTTGGCAATCTCTTTCAGTATATCTATCAACTCAATGCCATTATGGTAACGGATACCAATTTCATTGTTGAACATTTCTAATCCATTGTCGAATTGCTCTTTTGTTCCTCCAATGTCGTTGCCAACTACCAAACTATGGCAAAACATGGCTTCTGTTGTTACTAAGCCAAACCCCTCCATTCTTGATGGAACTATTACGGCCTTCGCACGTCGAATGTATTCAGTGACATTGTTGAGTTCTCCTTTAAAGTCAATATCATTCGTCACTCCTGCCAACTTAATTTTAGTTTGTAAGCTTTGATATAGTTTGATATCATTGACATTGCCGATTACGATGAGATGTGGCAATTCTATTTGTTCAGCCTTAGCTTTAATATATGAATCTATCAATATGTCAATACCTTTGCCATATTCAATTCTGCCAACGAATATGTAGAAATCTTCTTTTTCTTGTATGTAAGACATACTCTCGTCATGTGCTACTCCGTCATAAATAACTGTGGAGTAGTTCTTATCATCAAGATGGAAATGTTTTTGAATATCTTTTGTAATACATATTGAATATGTATCTGGAGAGAGTAAGTGTTTGGTAAATACTGCATCTGTTGGATAGAGTTTATGTTTGAAGTACTCATCTGCATATTCTCTAATATGGTAGATGTGAGGGATGCCAAGTTTTTTGGCAATTCTGTAACCGATATCAATTATTGACGTATTCGTATGTACTATATTGATTTCTTGATTCTTTAATTCTTGACAGAGGCGTCTTACGGCAATGTGGTTCACAATTCTTCTTGCAACAATGCGTGGCAAGAAAAGTATTACACTCGTTATGTTGTCAAATCTTGGATAAGTGTTTGGCTTATACCTTGTCATATATGCTTTTATCCCGTTTTGAAGAAGTTCATCATATAATTCATTCTTCTCGGGAATAATTACTATTGGATAAACACCATTAGCAAGTAATCCTGGTAGAATGTTTTTAAATGCCATCGATGCTCCTGCACGAGCCCCATTATTTAGTACATAGACAATTTTCATTTTTGTTTTGTTCTGTGGAATGTGTGAAATCTAAAACGTTTGCTGTAATGAATATCGGTATGAAATGGCAAAACCAAAGTGGATAGGCTAAGGCAATAAATTCCATCGTTGCTGCCATAATTGCTGCGATTATGGCACGCTTATCTATTCCTCGTCGGAGCGTGCAGTAATAAAACAGAATAAGTAAAAATGTACCGACTATTCCGTTTTCATATAAAAAAACCCTAAACCCAGAGTTGCCCTCATTCTCATATATTGACAGGTCCAATTCTTTTCCAAAGATTATACTTGGTGAGTTTAACAGGTTCTCGAAGTCTGCTTCGAAGGATTCAGATACTCGGTTGTCGCCGACAAGTTCGCCATCATCTATTTCCATTCGTAGTAGAATCAAGTCATGAACAAGATTATTACCATGATTATATATGAACGCACCTCCAATAAAGCATCCAACAATAAACAAGACTACAATTATTTTAACTAATATGTGCTTTCGTTGTATCCACATATTGAGAAAAGTAATAACTACAAGCATAATGTATCCAGTCAGAGAGAAAGACAGGAAAATGCTGAGCATTAAAATCAGGCAATACCATTTTTTCCACTTGCCACATTGAGTCAGTAGGAGTAATGCACAAGCAGTACCCAAATGTCCTGGCTCGAGGAAAACTGAATGAAAGCGTGGAATTATTTCTGTCCAAAAACGATCATCAATAAGAAAAAAATAATAGTTAGAGAACGAATATTCATAGTCCCCGTATACAATAGACGAATTGGGCAGATTAAAACCTAATAAATAAAAAAAATAGAATGGAAGCGAAAGCGCCAAAAAACAGGCTAATGATTTTGTGATGAATTCAATGAGTTTTAGCATTTCTTGCTTTTTAATCTGAAAAAGTGCATAGAAAATGACTATGCTCATGAACGAAGTAAGCCATCCGTTAAAGTTCTTCTGGCTTGCAAGACATTGATAGATAACCAGAAGAAAGACCGCAATGGTGGGAGCAATATAATCTTTATTGCAATAGATGGATTTATCCATTGTCCTTGACAGCACTAGAGAGAACAATATTGGCATACACGCCAAAGGAATGTAGAATCTTGATATGGGCCACAAAAACCACGGATGCATTGACCCATAAAAGATCAACATCCCACCAAAATACAAGCATAACTTCTGTATGTATTCCTTTCTAACGAGAAAATAAGTGTGCGCATTAACCTTCCACCACTCCATCGAACAGTATAATTATTGCTTAGAATAAAATTGACCCATTAACTCTTTACTGAATAAGCGGAATGCACAGATAATGCCTGCAAGAATCATCATTCCTATGACAAACAGCAGACGTTTAGGGCCTGTCGGCTTAATTGGAACTGATGCATTTTGAAGTGTGGTAAATGCTGGAGTGCGTTCTTGTACTTTTGCTTTTGCGGCTTCAAGTTGAGAACACAATGCGGTATACGTATTGTATTTCATTTGCATATCACCTTCAAGATTGTCACGTTCTGAAATATATGCTTGTAAAATTACATCCTTATGTGTGTCACAAAAATTTGAGTAAGCCATAACGGCATTTTGGTAGTTATCAAAGGCTTGCTTAGATAATTTGTTGTAATAATTCAAATCTGCTCTTGCTTTGCTGGTACGATATTTTGTGATGAATGTTTGTAAACGACTACGTACGGAGTCAGCCAATGTTGCACAAACCAGGGGATCCTGATCCGTTACTTTAATTGTTATAACATTAGTCTTTTTATCAACCTCACATTTTATGTTAGACTTAACTGATTTTACTATGAGACTCTCTCTGTATGTGAGCCTGAATGGATCAACACCTTGCTTTTGTGATAATGTCGCACTTGAATTTGGTTGTGGGTCAAAAAAATAACGTATCCACTTTAAGACTGGAGCCCAGAAAGGATATTTTTGATGAAAAGCCAAATAGTCATAGTAACTTGACTTGACGCTTCCATCCAAAGTCTCGACATAAATGCTAAGCAGATTAACAATAAAGTCGTTGGATTTAAACAATTCAGGGTACAATAGAGGATAAATTGCATCTGCAGTCTGTATCCCGCCCCCTATGTCAAAACCAAATGAAGATGCTATAGAACTCAGGGTGCTTCCTGAACCTAAATCTTCTGCTTCTGGTGCGAGGACGACCTCTGTGTCATAATATCTTGGTATTTGAACAATAAGAAGATATGACAAGATGCCTGTAACAAGCATACAAATTGCGAATGAACGCTTTGACTTCCATATTTTAAGGAAAATTTCTCGTAAATCTATGTACTCATTTTTGTTATTCTCTTCCATAACGTCTTACTTTAAAAGGTTAGCAATTGAGACCATCATCGTACTGATTGATGCTGCTGTGGTTCCCATACTCATCATTTCGGCTGTGCTCATCTTTTCCTTCGCATCCTTGCTTGGAATGACTATTTCGCATCCTGGTTGTATGGCTTTATTGGAATGTTTGTTGACAAGTTCCACCGAGCCATTCATGTAGATAGCATATACACGGTTTTTTCGTGCATTGCTAGCATATCCACCAGCTTTCTTTATGTAGTAATTTAGACTTTCTCCTTCTTTGTAGTTGATTGAGATAGGGTACATTACTTCTCCACTGATTTTGACTGTACTTGAGAACTGAGGAATGACCAGCCTGTCATTTTCTCTAAGAGTGATATTCTCTGCTCCATCGGGGTCGGCCAATGCTTCTTCGAGATTGATAGCTACCGGGTAAGTATTGCCTACATCAAGTTTCATAGTAAGCAATGTGTCAGCTCTATTGAAATCAAAATTTTTATCAGCCGACAAACTAGTCTCGTAAAGAGCAATTTGTTGACTTCTAAGGCTGGTTTGTCTTTGTTGTCTCTCCTCTTCAGTCATTTGTCGTTCCAGTCGTGCACCCTTTGCATAAGCTAGGTGAGTCAGTCCACCAGCTGCATTCACTAGGTCACTGAGTTTATATGTCTTTGTTGTCATGGTATAGTTGCCAGAGAAGTTCACTTGTCCTGTTACACTTACACTGAGTAGTTCATTTGAAGACGGACTCTTTCTCACAACTACTTCGTCAAATGCTTCTAACGTGAACCCTTCTTTGCCGTCCACTACAAAACCATCCTTTAGCGCAAACGAATAAGTCTTTGAAATTGTGTCGTTAGTAGCTGTAGCCGTAGCATCATATATTCTTCTAAATACATCAACCTTTGCTGTTGAGGCTTCGTTGGTTAGACCTCCTGCTTGTAGCACAAGATCTTCCAGAGTGGTGTTAGATGCGTATTGATATGTACCAGGGTAAATGACTTCTCCACTAATTTTTAGTGTCTGGTCAGTTATAAGGTCATTTCGGCTTGGAACAAACAACACATCGTTTTTTCTAAGAGGTACATCAGGAGTTGTGCCATCCAATATGCCTTTTAGGTCAACTGATAACACTTCAAGAGTCATGTCTTCCCTTTGTCTGTGCATCACGGCTCTATTTGTGAAAGCACCTTCTAAAACACCATCGGCAGCCTCAATAAGATCTTTTACTCCACTGATGGTTCTGCCTACCTCATACATACCAGGGTGGAAGACAGCGCCTCTAACTTCTGCCATATTTGAGAACCGAGCTATTACAGAATCTACATATAGTGAGTCTCCATCTTGTACCTCAAATGCACCCATACTGAATTCGTCAATTGTATGCATGGAGTATTCACTATTATTGCCTCCCTTTCTGACTAACCTAATGTTTTTCTTATATGCATCTCCTGCAAATCCACCGCAATAATCAAGAAGAGTTTTAGTCGTCTCGCCTTTCTTCATTTCATAGTACATTGGTCTTTTTACCCGACCTGTGATTTTTACTAATGCATCATACGCCCCCACTACGATTATATCGTTGTCTTGTAGCCTTACGTCACCTTTGATGTTACCATTGAGGATATAATCATAAACATCAATATCAGCAATGGTTCTGCCGTTTCTATAGACTTTGATGTCACGGAGTGTACCAATATCACTAATTCCTCCTGCCATATAGAGTGCATTAAAAGAAGAACTAAGCGCACTAAGAGTATAAGTACCTGGAGTGTTGACTTCACCCATTACCTGTACCTGAATACTCCTTGTGCTACCAAGACTGAGCTGTATGTTTGAGTCTCGATAGAATCTTCCCATTCTTTGTTTCAGTGTAGCATTGGCTTGGCTTACTGACTGTCCTGCTAATTTGATTGGGCCAATACCCTCTATTGTAACAGTTCCGTCTGGAGAAATCTCCCCTTCAAACGTTTCTTGAGAAGCACCCCATACGTCAATAATGACATTATCTCCAGCACCGAGTCTGTAGTTGCTTGGTGTTGCAATGTTCATGTTAGGTTCAAATGTGAGGTTTGGGTTATTAAAGATATTACGCCCGAAAACTTGCATCTCATCTTTCAATTTATCTTGGTAATAGAGGATGGAGTCAATATCTAGAAACTCTATTTGCTGATTCATTGTTGCCTCTCTTTCTTCGGGTGTCATATTGTCCATACCTTTCACGCCTCGTGCTTGACTCCTTACCATGTAGTTGTTCTGTGTCTGGTATTCTTCGCCATCCAATTGCTTGTCTGTGCGTTTTCTGCTCTTTGACACATTCTTGTTCTGTCCAGTCAGATCAATAGCACCCATTTGGCCTTTTTGAGCCTCTACCTTCTTGCGAATTTTCTGTATTTGTTGGATGGTCACACCTTTTTGTAACAATTTCTTTACTATTGTTGCTTGGTCTTCACCCGCAGCCTGACGCTCTACTACAAATTGAATCACTTGGTCATCATTCATAGATTGACCAAAGGCTCCTGTGCTATAACACCAGAGCCCTATTACCATTATTGCTAATATTCTAACCTGCTTCACTTTATATAAAGTTTTTTAGTTTTATCGGTATGGTTTGTATAAATTATATACGTGGATGTATGTATATTGAGATACTAATAATGTTGTCTTAGATGTTAAGTTATTAAAAAGGTTTAGGTTATTGGTAGGTTTGTCAGCCCACACTTAAAATTTTTTCCCTCCGAGTATAGAACTGATAGTTTCAGCGATTATTTTCATGTCAACCCACAAGTTGCGATGTTGTAGATATTCTAGGTCCATATCTAGTCGCCTTATCATCTTCTCCATAGTGTCGGTATATCCATTATGCAGTGTTGCGTCTGATGTGACTCCAGGTCTGCTGATGTAGAGCTCTTCATAATCAGACCTGAGTTCTACTATTTGTTTGATGAAAAATTCACGTTCTGGTCTATAACCTACAAACGACATGTCTCCTATTAGAACATTCCACATCTGTGGCATCTCGTCTAAATGATGAGCTCTTAGGAATTTACCGATTGAGGTTAGTCGGTCATCATTTTGTGAAGCCAACTGAGGACCGTCATCTTCTGCATTCATCTTCATTGTGCGGAACTTTATAATGTAGAACTTCTTCCCACTTTTTCCTATTCTTTCTTGTTTGAAAAACACAGGGCCCTTACTTTCTACTTTCTGCATTATATAAATCACTAACATCACTGGTGACATGAGTATCAGTCCCAGCAATGCTCCAATGATATCAAAAGTTCTTTTCACACCTCTTTCAAAGAGGTTCATCCCATCTTTTATCTTTTTTGGTTCGGTTGTCATTTTAAGAATCTATCTCACGTTCTACAACTTAAACGAAAGATTTTAAGATTTATTATACATTAAGATAAAAATCACTCCTTTTTTGCGTTTTATGAATTAGTGGAGTCTTAAATTATCCTTAATACTTAGTTTACTCCGTTATAATTTTACAAGAATATCTGGAGATATTTCAGTGCTGACATTTCCTAATGCATCAAGTAGTATGTGAATTTTAGCCTTGCCGTTTGCATCATACTTAACGATGCCTTCCAATCCCATCATAGGTCCAGATTCTACTTTCACTCTTTCTCCTTTAATAAAACGGAATTCTGAGAAGTCAATACGTCTTGAAGAACCCGCAAGCATCATTTTGAATGCTTGTATCTGTGAATCGGGGATATGCGCAATAGATTTACGAATAGTGTCTTCTGACTGACATGCATCTGTCATGAAGTATTTCACCCCTATACCTGCCTGGAGAAGTTTAACCCTGTCGCTATCATCTATTCGTATGAAAATTTTTGCGGGAATTATTACAACGTCAACAACTCTCTTACGTCCTCTGCTCCATTCGTGCGTCTCCCTTTGTATGGGTACATATACATCATATCCTAAATCTGTAACCGCCACTGCAACTTTTTTTTCGTGACGGTTATTGACTATGGCTATGCACCAATAATTTTCATTGATACTCATTGCTGACTGTCGTTTGTTGTGTGGTGGTGATGGTGGTGATGATGATGGTTGTTATTACCTTCATCATTGCCATAATGATGATGATGGTGCTCTGAAGAATGGTAGTGATGATGATAATGCCTATGATGACTTATGAGATATGTGTCGTATTGGAGTTGAATTCCATGTATTATTGATGATACCCCATTACTGATATACTTTATGAATAATGCCAACAACACACTGACAATGATTGTACCTAATGTGAGAAATAGCGCTGATACGATATAAAAACTAGATTGGTTGATGTCGTTGTCGGTAATATGGAAATATAGAAACGTCAGAGGTGTGCACCATAGTGATATAAATATGATGTTCCTACTTATAACTTTTGCAATGTTATGATTGCCTTTTATTTTATAGAAGAGCCGTAAGGTAGCTAATAGCCCGACGGATGCTGGAATGATTTGATAGATATTTCCTTCAAACCAATCTATTCGTGACCCTGGAAAAAGTTGTGTGCCGATGTAACAAAGGACGATGTAGAGTACATAGAATCCTGTAATGGCATTGCTTTTCATGAATTTTAATATTATGTCATGTTGATGACGATAGAATTGATATCCCATCAGGAAAAATATCTGAGATGCTAATGCTTTGCTTATTATTGTGAAATACAGTAAATCCATTCTGCACAAAGCGAGCCCAATAAGTGACAATATGATTGAGGCAAAACCAACCAATCTATGTGTCGTCAATGTGTTATCTTTTGATGTGGCATTTTTATCTTTCTTGAGGCCTTTTCTGTGTCTAACTATCCCTTTATGGACAAGAAAGAAAATAGATTTTCCAAAAATCAAAGTGGGAATTAACCAATAAGTGTCATCTGTGAGCAAAATAATCAACCTTTGCCAAATTGAAGTTGTTCCTTCTGGTGATGCCCAAAAAAAGGCTGGTGCAAGTCCGATTATTAACCACGGCAACACTAATCGTCCCATTAAGTGTTTAAAAAAAGAACTCACACTTGAGTGTAATTTGTGTACTAATAGATATCCAGAAGTGGCAAAAATAGCTGAAACTGCTATTGGAAAAACATATGAGAAATATTGGGTCCTAATTGGCACAAAGCTTCCGTAAATAATAAGAAAAATGGCAGTAGCACGAAGCATATCAATCCAGCTTTTTTCTTCTGCTTCTTTTTGTATGTATTCCATTGAATAAAAATTTTTGCAAATATAATGAAATTATTTAACATACCAAAACATTATTATATCATCTCTTTCGGTAATAATCAAATTACTGCAATAAAGGGGTGTTCTATTAATTCCCCGCAAAAATAAATAAT
>JAGHSE010000051.1 GCA_018066015.1 Candidatus Colivivens equi | reverse complement strand
GTATATATTCTCAAGACAAGTTTAGAAACTAAAAAAATATTAATTAAATAATAAAGTGACTTTTTTTTCGTTTAGATAAAAAAAGATAACGGAATATATGAATAGAAGAATATCAGACTACAGACATGAATCGTATGTGATACATAATATTGTATGTATGATTTTATGTATGTTGGCATTATGGAGTTTTACTTCTGTTGTTAATGCACAAGATGTAAAAAACCAGCTCAACCCTGTATATCATGGAGCTACTTCTCTCGCTATTGCTCCTGATGGACGTGCAGGTGGTTTGGGTGACGTGGGAGCTGCTACTGACCCTGATGTCAATTCGCAATACTGGAACCCTGCCAAATATCCATTCTGTATCAGCAAAGGGGGGATTGCTCTTAACTATACGCCTTGGTTGAGACAACTCGTAAGCGACATTGACCTTGCTAACATCACTGGATATTATAGAATCGGTGAATATGACGCCTTGGCTGGGTCTCTGCGTTATTTCTCACTTGGAGAAGTGTATGTTGATGATGAAAACATTATCAAACCTTACGAAATGGCTCTCGACGTCTCTTACTCGCGTATGTTGAGTGAGACTTTCTCGGCTGCTGTAGGACTGAGATTCATTTATTCTGACCTAGGATACAAATTGGACGACTCTACTACTCCTGCTTCGGCTTTTGCTGCTGATATGGCTATGTATCATAATGGATATATCAACATTGGTCAGCATGAAAGCCAACTGGGATGGGGTATCAATATCAATAATATTGGTTCTAAACTTTCTTACGATGATGGCAATACTAGTGAATTCCTACCTACTAACTTGCGTTTCGGTATGTCGTTGTTAGTGCCATTTGATGAATACAACACACTCACTTTTGCTGGTGACGTTAATAAATTGCTCGTACCTACTCGGCCTACTATGGAACAATATATCAAGGAGACTGGGGCTCCTGAGGATGACTATTCTGGATATACTTCGTGGTTGATGGATCAAGGTTACTACAATGTATCTCCTATTACTGGTATTTTTAAGTCGTTTTCTGATGCTCCTGGTGGTTTCAAAGAGGAACTGCAGGAAATTCAGTGGAGTCTTGGTTTGGAGTATGCGTATAATAATCAGTTCTTTGTGCGTGCTGGTTATCACTATGAACATCCTAACAAGGGTAATAGAAAATACTACACTGTAGGTGCTGGTTTTAAATTGAGCGTGTTTTCTCTTGATGCAAGTTACATCATTTCTGCTGCTCAAACTAATCCACTTGACCAGACGCTCAGATTCTCTCTGGCTTTTGACCTTGATGGTATAAACGACATTCTCGGAAAGAAAAGATAATACCAAAACTTACTGAATGGTATGTTTAGAATAGGACTTGGATATGATGTGCATCAGTTGGTAGCAGGGAGAGAACTCTGGCTCGGGGGAATAAAACTGGTACATCCTGAGGGGAAAGGACTATTAGGACATAGTGATGCAGACGTGCTGATTCATGCTATTTGTGATGCTATGTTGGGGGCGGCAAATCTTAGGGATATTGGATTCCACTTCCCTGACAAAGATCCTAAATATCATAATATTGACAGTAAGATTCTATTAAAGGAAACTAACAGACTCATACACGAAAAGGGATTCACAGTGGGGAATATTGATGCTACTGTGTGTGCTGAACAACCAAAAATAAATCCGCATATAACTGAAATGCAGCAGGTGTTGGCAAATTGTCTGGAAACGGATTCCGAAAATGTCTCAATCAAAGCTACAACCACAGAAAAATTAGGTTTTACTGGGAGAGAAGAAGGAATTTCTGCTTATGCTATTGTGTTGTTAGAAAAAATTTATTAATTTTGCGGTTGTAATATTAAACCTTTACGTCTTTTCTATGTCATATAACTAGACTTTTACAAACTTGAATATAATTTAAAACCAATTTATTAACATTTA
Source organism: Candidatus Colivivens equi (assembly GCA_018066015.1). Lineage (GTDB taxonomy): Bacteria > Bacteroidota > Bacteroidia > Bacteroidales > Bacteroidaceae > Colivivens > Colivivens equi. The sequence goes on along the minus strand of JAGHSE010000051.1, from coordinate 705 downwards.
AAACAATTCATTATGAAAAAGATTATCGTAGCTCTCGTAGCTCTCATGATGACTACTGGTGCTTTTGCACAAGGTTTTGGTGGTGGTCAGTTTAATCCTGAAGACATGGTTAAGATGCAAGTTAGCCACATTAACGAAGTTTGCAAGCTTGACACAGCTCAGACTCGTAAAGTCACTGAATATTTCACAAAGAGCCAGAAGGCCATGATGGAAGCTTTTCAGAATGGTGGTGGTTTCGGCCAAGGTGGTGACATGGGTGATATCATGAAGCAGATGCAAAAGCGTCAGGAAGAACAAACTAAGTTCTTGAAGGAAACTCTTACTGAAGAGCAGTTCAAAGCTTATGACGAAGATCAGAAGAAGATGAGAGAACAAATGCAGCAAGGTGGCTTCGGCGGCTTCGGCGGCGGTGGTTTCTAAATCATTCTATTCGAAAAGGTATAAGGGTGGCTTTGGTCACCCTTTTTTGATGGCTTTTTGTCTTAAGGTATGGTCAAAATAAATTCTACGTAATAATTAAATTACCACCTTATACAATTTGTTCAAAAGAAATAAGGTGGGTTCTATAAATTCATTTCTTGCAATTTTGACTTTGTCTTCCTCCTTCGCACCTCGGCAATGCCAAGCAAGCTTGCAATTGCTCTCGGTTTGTCGTCGGTTGAGGTTTGTTCCGAGCAGATTGCTGTGCGGAAGGAGAGCCTTCAG
>JAGHSE010000383.1 GCA_018066015.1 Candidatus Colivivens equi | reverse complement strand
ATAGTATAAAGTATACAAAAGATGGTTACGATAGAAAAGAATTGATTAAGCTTACATTTAAAGATGTATGCGTACCAGTTGCTTTTGCTTCTGCTGGTATATGCTGTTTTATATTTGCAAACAAAATCAGCAACGATAAGCTTTTAGCGGCAACAACATTATACGAGATATCTCGTAAAGAGCATGCAGAGTATAAAGAAGAAGCTGAAAAACTTCTTGGAAAGAAAAAAACAGAGCAGCTTCAAGAAAATTTAGCAAATAAAGCTTTCGAAAATGCTCAGCAAAATGATATTTTGTCTACGCCCGAGTATGGAGATGGATTGCATGATACATTCTTTGTCGACTCTTTAACAGGAAGAACATTTAAGTCAAACTGGGCGGCAGTTGATGCAGCTATTGACAAGTTCCATCTTTTACTAGAAAAGAATAGAACAATGCCATTGAACGAATTCTTTGAGAATATGTTAGGTTTAGATGGCTGCAAAGTTTGGGATGATGTAGGTATATCCGTAGATGAGTGTGCACGTTGCTGCTATGCAGGATTTGACATGCGTTGCTCTGCTACAACTTCTATAGACGGAAGAATACCAGCATTCAAGATTACATACGACTATTTGCCTGAGCACATAATGAACGAAATGTACTATTAATTTATATTTAAAAGGAGATTTGCATTATGGTTAATGAAGTAACCAGGAGCTCTATTAATCAAGAGCCAACAAAAAGAGAAGAAAAGAAAGATCTTCCTAAGGTAATGGGAGATGGTAAAGTTATTCAGAAAGAAAAGTCTGGAGCACAGACTTTCAAAGAAAATTTCTTCAAAGAAGATTTGAAGACTGTTCGCAATGCAATAATCACAGAAGTTCTTATTCCTAAAGCACAGGAAATGCTTATGAGTATTGTTAATAACGCATTATCTATGTGGTTAACAGGTAATAAGGCGACAGTCTCACAAACAAATCCTAATGCCACAAGAATCTCATTTGTAGATTATAGTGCGCCATTTAATAAACCTAAAACTGTTGCACAACAGCCAGCGCAGAATCATGGATATTTGAGTCAGGTTGTCGTTCCAGTTCCTAGTGAGGAAAAAGGAAAGAAACTAATTGAAACTATTTGTGACGTTATGGAACAGTATCACAATCTTTCTGTAAACGATCTTTATGATATTATTGGTTGCGCAGAAGAAGTACCATCAACAATGTGTAACTACGGTTGGAAAGATAGAGAACTCAGAAAGATTAGACTCGACCATGACAGAGATGGCTGGTATGTAACAATGCCAGAAATGGTAGTTATATGACGGTTCAAGAACATTTGTATCACATAAACTTTTATATTGATGAAAACTCATCGGTTTATGCGATGATAAAAGACAGAACTTGTCAAAAAAATCGTTTGATAAACGGTGAACAAGCAGAAAAATTATTTGAACAATTTAAAAATATTTTTGAAGGAGAAAATAAAACAAATGAATATGAACATAACAAATATTAAAGCAACAGCTGGTGTCATAGCTGGTTCAGCTAAAACTTTTATTAAGACAAACTCGCCAGTTATATTAGTAGCATCCGGTTGTATTGGTGTTGTCGCTGGTACTATTTTAGCTTGCAAAGCTACAACAAAACTCGAACAGATAAATGACGAAGCAAATGATATTCTTAGGAATGTACATGATAACAGAGTTCTTCTCGAAGCTGATTCAGAAGCAGAAGTAATATCCGATTGTGATTTATACACAAGAAAAGATTTTGTTATTGACTGTGCAAAAGATTATTCAAATATTGCGTTTAAGTATGTAAAACTTTATGGCGCATCATTTGCAGTCATTGGTCTTTCACTTACAGCTATTGTAGCTGGTTTAGCAATTGAGTCTAGAAGACTTGACAGTGCTCTTGCTGCTTGTGCATTTACAGAAAGAATTCTTGAAGAAGCAAAAGAGAGAGCAATTGCTAAGTATGGCGAAGAAGAAGCAGAAAAGATATTTAATGGATCTCATGAAGAGATAGAAGAAAAGAAGTATATCGATAAGAACGGAAAAGAGAAGACGAAGAAATCTAAAATTGAAGTAGCAAATTCTGACGCTTATTCTATTCTGTTCACACCTTATACATCTTCCGCTTGCTTCCATAATGATATTCTCAATCAGTCATTCATTAAACTTGCAACAATCGATGTTGAAACTAAGATTGTTCAGGATGGTGGCGTTACACTTTATGAGGTTCTTAAATCCTTTGGCTTTATTCCTTATCTGTCAAAGAACGATCCAGAATTCTTAAGAAGATCAAGAACTATCGGATGGATATTTGACCCGGATGGAAAAATCGGAAAAGCAGAAGGTACAGCATTTAATAAGTTCCAGGTTAAGATAGAGAATGACAAAAGCTATGACTGCGATCTTCCAAAAATGATATTTAATCCAGACTGTGCTGTTCTTGACAAAATAGACGATGTCAATAAGTTCTATACACTTTCTGAAAGAATTGCCGCTAGAGCTGCACAGCTTAAGGGACGTTATGCTATGGCTCCTATCGTAATTGACGGTGAGATAGTAGCATAATGATATTTGAATTTTAATAATAAAAGCATAAGGAGAACAATAATGATAAGTAAAAGCACAATAAGAGTTACTATGTATATGCTTTTTGCAGGCGTAGTATCTGGTGTATTCTATAAAAAAGGATATTCTAAAGGAATAGAAAAATTAAGAGAATTAGAAGAAGAAAACGAGCTTCTTAAAAAGACAAACGAATCTTTAATAGTAACAATAGAAGATCTCGAGGAATTATTAAATCATCAGGAAACACTATGTTCATATGATTGGATGCATGAATCAGAAGCACAAGTGCAAGGAGAACCAGAGCCAGAGCCTGAACCTGAAAAAGAAAACGATGTATCTAATACAACAAACGAAGATTATATTCCAGAGGAACCAAAAGAACCAGAAGATTGGGACGATGAACCATACCCAGGACAGGACGACGAAAATCCATTTCCTCATTATGTAGAAAAGCCACCTATAGAAGACTATATGACGAAGTATAGAGCAGTCAGAAAAACTGAATTCGGTGGCGGTACAGTTCAGAATGTATTCGATTGGGCAGAACGTCCAGATGAAGAATTTTATGACGACCCTAGAGATTACATGATGAACGAGCATGGCGACCCAATTGGTTATGACACATACGACGAGGAGGATTGATATTTATGGGAAGAATAGATAAGCCTTTCGTTGATTGGGTCATAGGTCAGGAAGATGCTATAGTAAGAGAGTATAAAAACTGGCTCGAAGAAAATGCTAGATATTTGCTTGAACCATATGGTTGCTATAGCAAATTAATAGAAGCTCTTAATACTACAGAATTCTATGCTCTTATTGAAAGAGATGAAAATCGTATCGCCGATGGCCGTGATATGAGACGAACATTTCTATATGATACTAATGACTACAGCTTTAATGAATACGTATATTTAGAGAATCTTCCTGTCACAGTACTGGAAGTATTATTAGGTTTAGCATATAGATGCGAAAACACAATATTAGGAGACCCAGATTATGGTAATAGAACTGGAGAATGGTTCTATACTATGCTTGAGAGCATGAATGTGATTAACTACGATGATTACAACTTTGATATTTATGACGTTGATCTAGCAGTTCATTACATGCTTGAAAGAAATTATTCACCTGATGGTGCGGGTGGTTTGTTTTACGTACCAAACGCCAAACACGACATGCGAGAATGTGAAATCTGGCATCAGATGCATATGTGGATTAATTACAAGTTTCCTGTTACATGATATTTTAAGAAGGAGAAAAATAAGAAATGCTTGATTTCATGAAAGTGTCAACCAAGAACCCAAAGAAGGGCGTTGAAACTGTTTACCCGATATTTATAGTAGGTAATCCGGTATCAGATTTAATGTGCCGCGGTGGTGATTTCTATGCGATTTGGGACGAAGACAATGGCTTCTGGTCGACTGACAGGAATAGAGCAATTCAGCTAATTGATAGGGAACTTGATATTTACGCTACTAAGTACAGGCAAGAGCATCCAGATGTTAGTGTTAGTGTAGATTATTTATGGAATACCGATACGGGTTCTATAGATAAGTTCTTAAAGTATGTACAAAAGCAAGCACTAACCCCATATCATCAGTTAGATGAAAAGATTACGTTCTATAACGATAGTGTTAAAAGGGAAGACTTTGTTACTAAGAAACTTAAGTATCCATTAGAGGATAGACCAATACCAGCATACGAAGAACTAATGAACACTTTATATTCTCCAGCAGAGAGAAGAAAACTTGAATGGGCTATTGGGTCTATAATAACTGGTGACTCAAAGTATATTCAGAAGTTCTTAGTTCTTTATGGTTCTGCTGGTACTGGTAAATCTACTGTATTAAATATTATACAGAAACTATTTGAAGGATATTATTGTGTCTTTGATGCAAAGTCATTAGGTTCTGCAAACAATAGTTTTGCACTTGAAGCATTTAGAAGTAATCCGTTAATAGCCATTCAACATGATGGTGACTTGTCTCATATAGAAGACAATACTAGATTGAATTCATTGGTATCACACGAAGAGATGACCGTGAATGAAAAATTTAAATCTACCTATACAAGCAAGTTCAATTGTATGCTCTTTATGGGTACCAACAAACCTGTAAAGATTACAGATGCTAAGTCTGGTATCATAAGAAGACTTATTGATATTTCTCCTACAGGAGAAAAAGTCACAGCAATAAGATACAAAGAACTTATGGGACAGATTAATTTTGAGCTTGGAGGTATTGCTAAACATTGTAAAGATATTTACTTAGAGGATCCAGACTACTACGAACAGTATATACCTACTGCAATGATTGGCGCTAGTAACGACTTCTACAACTTTATTATTGACTCATATGAACGTTTTGCAGCCGATGATATGACAACGGCAAACGCTGCTTGGGAAATGTACAACAGGTACAATGAAAAAGCTAAGGTTCCGTATCCATATTCTTTCAGAGCATTCAAAGAAGAATTAAAGAATTACTTCAGAGAGTATAAAGAAAGAGGAACACCCAAAGCTGGTGGCGAAAGAGTTCGAAGTTTATATTTAGGCTTTTTGACAAACAAATTTGAGTTTGATTATATGGTTGAAGATTCTACGGACGAATTGATATTTAAGCTAGATAGTACAGAATCATTGTTTGATTCGGAATGCGCATTTTGTCAAGCACAATATGCAAACGACAATAAAGCTCCAATAAGTAAATGGGAGTTTGTTAAGACAACATTATCGGAGATTGACACGACAAGATTGCACTATGTTCGACCGCCGGAGAATCACATAGTAATTGACTTTGATATTAAGAACGAGAAAGGAGAAAAGAGCTTCGAGCTTAATGCCAGAGAAGCAGCTAAATGGCCACCTACATATGCTGAACTGTCACAAGGTGGAAATGGCATACATTTGCATTATATTTACACTGGCGACGTTAAAGAACTTAGTCATTTGTATGATGAAGACATTGAGATTAAAGTCTTCACTGGCAAAAGTTCATTAAGACGTCGTTTAAGTAGGTGTAATAGATTGCCGGTAGCTACTATTAGTCCTGGATACTTACCGCTCAAAGTTAAAAAGCCAATGGTAAATGTAGATGTAATTAGATCCGAAGCAAAATTGCGCGAACAGATAATGAGAAATCTTAGAAAAGAAGTATGGGATAACACTACACAAAGTGTAAGTCTTATATTAAAGATTCTCGATGATGCGTATAATAGCGGAATGAAGTATGATGTAACTCAGTTGCGTCCAGCAGTTCTGGAGTTTGCAGCTAAGTCTACTCATCAGTCTAAAAATTGTATACGAATGGTGGGAAAAATGAAATTTAAATCGGATGAACCGTCTATTGATATTATCCCAAGAAAAAATGAAATAGCATTCTTTGATATTGAAATCTTCCCTAATTTATTCATGATTTGTTGGCTGCCTATATCGTCAGATGAAGTAAATGTTCTATACAATCCAAGTCCTGCAGAGATTGAACCTTTGCTCAGTTATGGATTGGTAGGATTTAACAATCGTAGATACGATAACCACATAATTTATGCTGCATATTTAGGTTGGAACAACGCACAGTTGTATGACCTATCACAAAAGATTATAGCGGGTAGTCCTAATTCATTCTTTAATGAAGCGTGGAGTGTTTCAGAGACTGATATTTATGACTACTGTGCAACCAAAAAGAGTTTGAAACAGTGGGAAATAGATTTAGGAATACCTCATAAAGAATGTAATTTTCCTTGGGACAAACCAGTTGATGAAAAAGACTGGAAAGAAATTGCAGAGTATTGTTGCAATGACGTTAGAGCTACTAAAGCAGTTTGGGAAGCAACCGCTGCTGATAGAACGGCTCGACAGATGCTCGTTGATATTAACAAGCAGTTAGGAAACGATGCTTCTATGAATGACACAACTAATACTCTTACAACTAAGATTATATTTGGCAAAGAAAAGAAGCCAGAACTTGTATATACGGAATTGGAGAAACCTCAAACAAGGATTCCTTCAGATCAGTATAACTTCTATATGCAAGGCTCGACCACACACGATATGATCACACATTCATGGACTAAAGAGCTTCCAGAAGCTACAATTCTTCCTTACTTCCCTGGATATTCTTTTGACAATGGAAAGAATATGTATCGTGGTGAGGATGTGGGTAAAGGCGGATACGTATATGCTGAACCAGGCATGTACTATAACGTAGCGCTTCTTGATATTCAGTCAATGCATCCTAGTTCAATATTAGCAATGTATTGCTTTGGTGAGCATACAAAGCGATTCAAAGATATTTATGATGCTCGTGTTGCTATTAAGCATAAAGACTATGCAACGGCAAAGCAACTAATGGGTGGAGTATTGGCTCCTTATCTCAATGACACAGACCAGGCAAAGCAGGTGGCACAGGCATTAAAAATAGCTATTAACTCTGTTTATGGCTTGACTAGTGCAAACTTTGAGAATCCATTCCGTGATATTCGTAACATGAATAACATTGTTGCATTGCGTGGTGCACTCTTTATGGTAAACTTAAAGCATGAAGTACAGAATCGTGGATTTACGGTTGCTCATATCAAGACAGACTCTATAAAGATTCCTGAAGCAACTCCAGAGATTATAGAGTTCTGTAAAGAGTATGCTCTTAAGTATGGCTATATATTTGAGCATGAGGCTACATACGAAAAGATGTGTCTTGTTAACGATGCGGTTTATATTGCAAAGTACTCAAAAGATGAAATCAACGAAGAGCATAAAGGAGAATGGACAGCAACTGGCACACAGTTCCAAGTACCTTATGTGTTTAAGACTCTATTTAGTAAAGAACCTATTGAGTTCTCTGATATGTGCGAAACAAAGAAAGTAACAACTGCTTTATATTTGGACATGAACGAGAACTTAAAAGATGTAACAAAACTCGAACAAGAGCTATTTGTTATCACTAAAGGTAATAGAGAGTTTGAACGACAAAAAGAACTAAAAGATATTATCGACGCTAACCATGATTACAAATTTATAGGAAAGGTAGGACTGTTCTGTCCTGTTAAACCTGGATATGGTGGCGGTTTGCTAATGAGAGAAAAAGATGGAAAGTACTCATCGGCGACTGGCGCTAAAGGTTTCAGATGGTTAGAGTCTGATGATGTTAAGAACATGGATTGGAATGAAGTAATTGATAAGTCTTACTACAAGAAATTAGTCGACGATGCTGTTGAAAACATTTCTCAGTATGGAGACTTTGAAGCTTTCGTTTCAAATGATATTCCGTTCGACGGCCCATATGTATAAGGAGAAAATATATTATGAACATTGTTACTATTTATATTTTGTTATCAGTGTGTGTTTTAGTGTTTGGAGTAAGTTATGCTTACTCCTCTTTTACTTACTATGGCTCATATATAGATAAAGCCATATCAATAACAATAATTGTATTAACTATTGCGGGTCTATTAGAATTTTTATTAGGAGGTTAATCAATGGGAATAAATGGAATGATATTTGATACAGACGGCAACCCTGTAAATAATGCCCCAAGTGAAAATACGCAATTAAGTTCCGAATTTGAAACAATTAAAGAATTTGATTCGTTGGAGAATTATTATACGTTCTGCCCTAGATGCAGTCAAGGGATATTTACAGCGATTGGCGATGTTATGAACTCAAAGAGAAAAGACCGTTACTGCCCAAATTGCGGAGAATTTGTAGGTCATTGGTAAAACAACAAAAAGAAAAAACAATAATAGGAGAGTAAAAATGTCTATTCTTTTAAAGATTGTATTGTTAATGTCGCTAGCAATAGTATTAATA
>JAGHSE010000419.1 GCA_018066015.1 Candidatus Colivivens equi | reverse complement strand
ATCTATATCTAGATTATGAATTTCATTCATAATAGACGGAGTATCATAAATGTCTTGTGATGGCGTAAAAGAAATATTCGTAGGGACACTATATACCTTCTTTCTTAAATCTTCTGCGGGTCGAGCGATGGAGACAAACTTAAATGAGTATCCTGTATATTTTGAAAATATCGGTTTATTAAAAGTATCATCTATTTTTCGCTTTGTATTGGTAGCAGATACTTGAATCATTATTTTATTGTACGAATCTAATAAATCAATGGCTTCAGCATTTTGTTGGATGCTATTTAGATTTTCTAATTTCCAACCATATAATATATTCAAGAAATCCCTATAGAAATTTTCTGAATGCAAATGATAGTTTAAAACATTCAATTTGCCCCTGCGATCAATTCTGTAACTTAGGGTATTCAGTTTTTCATCTATATAATCTTCAAAGATTTCTCTATTCATCACAATAATATTTTTCTTATAAGCTGGGTAGTCCTCTTGGGCTGCCCAGCTTAATTTATTGAATAAATATATTCTTCTGCGAGCTTTTTGTAGCCCTCGTAACGCTGCTTAGAGAAGTTCTCGGTAGCAACGAAGAGCTCTTCGGCCTGCTCGGGGAAGGTCTTCATGAGAGAGTTGTAACGTACCTCGCCCATGATGAAGGCGCGGAACTTGCTGAAGTCGGGCTCCTTAGAGTCGAGGTGGAAACCGTTCTGACCTGCTTCTTCCTCAGCGGGGTTGAAGTGCCAGAGGTGCCAGTAACCGCACTCAACGGCCATCTTCTCCTCGTTCTGGGTGCGACCCATACCAATCTTGATACCGTGGTTGATGCAGGGAGCGTAGCAGATAATCAGCGAAGGACCGTGGTAAGCCTCAGCCTCCTTGATGACCTTGAAGTACTGAGCCTGGCTGGCGCCCATAGCCACCTGAGCAACGTAAACGTAGCCGTAGCTCTTAGCGATCATGCCGAGGTCTTTCTTGCGGATCTTCTTACCAGAGGTGGCGAACTTGGCGACGGCACCTGCGGGAGTGGCCTTCGAGCTCTGTCCGCCAGTGTTGGAGTACACCTCGGTGTCGACGACGACGTTGACATCCTCGCCGCTGGCCAGCACGTGGTCGAGGCCGCCGAATCCGATATCATAGCCCCAACCGTCACCGCTGTGACTCCATTCGTTCTTTATTTCATTCCAAGAGTTTACCATGTTAATTTATTAATGAATCCCCTATCTTGAAAAAGACCACGGGTCTTCTACTATCCAGCCTGGGTTAGCCCAACTTGGTGTACCATAATAATAACTATTTCCAGACGCATATGTAAATGCTGAATTAAATGTACCACTAAAACTACCTGTATAGCCAGTAGGAGCCCAAGTCCCAATGCTCATGCTTCCATCAATATTTGCGGTTAATGTTATTGTAAAACCACTCCACGATGAACGATATGTAGCACTTGTTGCTGTGCTGTTTTCGAGTTGCATGTTCAATTGAAGAGAATTGTCTGAAAAGTATGTTTGGTTAAATGTCCAAGTACCTGATAAATCGGGCAATGAAGGAGGCTCTTCTTCGAAATATGCAGTATAGGTGGCATCTCCTTCAACTGTGATGGTTCTTGTACTTGATTCAATTCCGTCATTCCAATGTGTAAACTCATAGCCGTTGTTTGCAGTTGCAGTAAGTGTTACTTGTGTATTAAAGGCGTACCTGCCACCTCCAGTAATGGTTCCGCCTTCTAACGGATTAGAAATTGTAGTGACTTCAAATTCGGGATGGAATTCAACGACGTTTCCATACTTGGCAAGACTTGTTTTTCTATATCCATCTTGCAGTGCCGTATTATGATAATCGTAGTTAAATCCAAGAAATGAGCGAAATAACAGCTTTTCCGCTGCCAACAGAGGAAATGAAAACGTATGAGTTAATGATGCATGCGGTTCCAGTAATTCCTTTTGGTAATAATCATATTTTTGTAAAGTAGGATAATTATTTCCCGCACGACACAATACTCCGTAATAAATATAATTTGGAGATGAAACTTGTTGTCCCCAAAAATTCTTCCAAGTATATTCATTTGGAATATCTTCACCATTTTCTATTGATACAACAACTTCAATCGTATTATCAGACTCATTTTGTTGAACACTTTGAATCATACATGACGCATTGCCTATATGAAACTGAATTGCTTTGTTGTGTAACCTGTCTAAATAATGCTTGTACAACTCATAGCTTAACACTCCAAAAGAACCATATGGCAAAGCACCAAAACCTTGTTCTGCTAAGAATTCTCCCATATCATGCATGAAAGATTCTCTATCGCCATTTTCAATTTCCCGAAGCATATCAATTCCAGATTCCACATCAAAAATATGATTAATAGTCTTTACTGCAATATCGAGTAATGTTGATACAATGCCTTTAGAATTACTTTTTGCAACTTGTTCGCAATAAGGAATAGCGTATGACACTGCCATATTGCCATCTATTGCTGTAAATAACAGCAAAGAATCCATTCTACTCACCATAAAATGATAACTATTGTAATAGAAATCCGTCAATGTATCGCTTTGATATGTTAACGAAATAGTATCTTCTGTTTGATACAGTAAAAATAATACATGAGAAAAGCCTTCAATACCATTTTCTTTTACGAGAACGACATTGTTTCTTTCGGAAGCTATTCCAAAATCCCAATCCTGCAAATCATCTTGCTGTATTTTTATATAACTATCGGAAGATGTTAGGTCATCTGATGTTAAATCATCCTCTTTAATACAAGAATTCATTGTAAAGAGTGAGAATAGAACTATGCAAAATAATACTATTTTTTTCATTGTTTAATAGACTTTGTTTAATATCAATTAGCCGTTATTTCTGTGCAATTTCACCGCGCATACCTGCAATTTATTGTTGCAGGGTTGCAAAATGGGCGCGCATATATGCGGAGGCATTATTTGGGATGCAAATCGACCGCGCATATATGCGGGGTGCACTGCACGGCTGCAGATTGACCGCGCATATATGAGCAGTGGGTTTGCAGGGCTGTTTCGTGGTTGTGCATATATGCGCGGTGCGTTTCATCATTCGGTGAGTGGAGGATTAATTATTGACTGTATATTCCCAATCCATTCACGGAAATGCCTACAGCTCTGCATTAAAACAGGCAAACCAATTGCTGATGTTACCACAGCTCCACTACGAGGTTTATTATAACTATATTTTTGCTTTCCTTCGATGGCAGCAATAATTCTTTTGCTTGGTGCTGTTTCTGGACTATTGTTGATTAATTCGGGATTACCATTATATCTTACCAAGACATTTCCTAGGCTTTCAATCTCTTTGCTACAATTAGGATACTCATTAGTGAGTTTTGTTATGTCACAAAACATAAGTGCTTCGAACTCGTGAAGCTGTATGTATGGGATGAATCTAGGTGAATTAATATCTGTAGCAAACGCTCTTTCTATTTTTTCAACCTTTACATAAGCATCATCAATTCCATTATATTGAAACATACCAGGGAAATCACTTGGCAGTGCGTACAGATCGAACATTGTCGTGAAATAATGTGTTTCACTATTTCTATGTGCAACTGATCTCATCCACATTGACAAATCATTCTTGGCTTGCTGATAACTTATTAACCCTCCTTGGGCATCCTTTTTTCGTGAAGTATATAGAAGTTGACTTTTTATTACTATACCACATCCAAACAGATATGGCTTTAATACTTCTTTAATAAACCTCTCCTCGGTCTGTCCTTCACAAAGGATATTGAGAATGGTAGTGTTCATAATGGCCGTCCTCCTATCACATTTTTATTCCACAACTCGCTAAGAGTGTATTCTTCCAACCATTCGGAATAATCCTGACCATTCAGTTTTCTTGCAACAGTGCATTGGTTCTCTTCATCACGCTCAATAACTGTTACATCATTCGCTTCGAAACCATCAATCAATGCTGGAGACTGCGTCGCCACAATTATCTGTGCATGAAGCGAAGCGTCTTTTAACATTTCGGTCAACTGGTCGATGGCATAGGGATGTAGACCAAGTTCAGGTTCATCAATAATAATTACTCGTGGCATTGTTTTTTCTGGTTGAAGCAATAATGTTGCCAAAGCGATGAATCGGATAGAACCATCGGAAAACTGGTCAGCGGACAACACATAGTCATTCGCAGAGGTGTCTGTCCATTTCAAAGACACATATCCGTTGTCTGGTTCTAGATAAAAGTCTTTGAATTGAGGGACAACTTCTCGAATATAACTTACTATTCTCTCATATGATTCCTTATAGTTGCTTTTAAGAAACAATAAGAAGGATGCAAGATTGTTAGCCTCTGACTGCAAATAATTTGCAGAGTCCTTGGGAGAAGCTTGCCTCATTGGGGATTCTGAAGAAGAATCACTAAATTGATATACTTTGCAACCAGAAAGAATATCCCATACAATATTGCTAGCCTTTCCTTGGGGATTGACTAAAGCAGATTCATTATAATCTGATTTTAATGGCTTTTTGTTGAGATTCTCATCCTTGGTGCTTTTCCATTCTATTTCTTCAGAACTGACAATAAGTCTATTGGGAACTGCATTGGTCAAATAAAACCTATAAACATCATAAGAATTAATACCATCAAAACGTATCTCTGCACACAATGTAGGTGTTTTCTTGGCACCATAATAGAGAAATTTTTGATTAGTTCCTGATTTAGCAATAAACTGTTGTAAACTTCCATTCATCATATAGCCAACCATCTTGAAGAAACTAACGATATTGCTTTTCCCAGCCCCGTTCGCTCCCAATAAGATGTTAATATTGCCAATGTCAAGCGTTACCGGTTTGTCAAAGGCTATTGATTTAAATCCTTTGATTGTGATCTTTGTAAGTTTATGATTACTTTTTCTCATAATAAATGATATTATTAGAAGCTGGGTAGCCCTCTCGGGCTGCCCAGCTTGGGGTGGAGAATATTACATCTCCGAGAGTTTCTTGTAGCCTTCGTAGCGAAGTTTGGCGTTGCGCTCGGTGGCGACGAAGAGTTCTTCGGCGTGCTCGGGGAAGGTCTTCATCAGCGAGTTGTAACGCACTTCGCCCATGAGGAAGTCGCGGAACTTGCTGAAGTCAGGCTCCTTGCTGTCGAGGTGGAAACCGTTCTGACCTGCTTCTTCCTCAGCGGGGTTGAAGTGCCAGAGGTGCCAGTAACCGCACTCAACGGCCATCTTCTCCTCGTTCTGGGGGCGACCCATACCGAGATTGATACCGTGGTTTATACAGGGAGCGTAGCAGATGATCAGCGAATGACCGTGGTAAGCCTCAGCCTCCTTGATGACCTTGAAGTACTGAGCCTGGCTGGCGCCCATAGCTACCTGAGCAACGTAAACGTAGCCGTAGCTCTTGGCAATCATACCGAGGTCTTTCTTGCGGAT
>JAGHSE010000389.1 GCA_018066015.1 Candidatus Colivivens equi | reverse complement strand
AATACAAATAGAGAAAATCCAGAATATAAGTTCCACTTAGACAACAATGATTTGATGGAACGAATAGTAAGTCTAAGGGAGAATAACTTTGCTGAGGCTGAGAAGTATGATTATGCTCCAAATGATTTTGAAGATGCTCTTGATTCTTATGACAAAGTTTTGGAGGTTGTTGGTGATATTAATGCCAATGTAATTGGACTGAATGCTGAGGATGTTGATATAGAAGGTGCTCACTGTGAAAATGGGCGTGTGAGGTATGCTACGAAGACATTTGAAAATTTGGACGTGACAGTGAAAGCAGGACTTTGTGGTTTGACTATGCCACGAAAGTATGGTGGGCTTAATTTGCCTTTCTCTGTTTATACAGCAGCAAACGAGATTATTAGTTCTGGAGATGCTGGTTTTGAAAATGTATGGTCTTTGCAAGATTGTATTGAGACATTATATTGTTTTGGTACGGAAGAACAAAGACAAAAGTATATTCCATTAGTATGTAATGGTGCGACAATGTCAATGGATCTCACAGAACCAGATGCTGGAAGTGACCTGCAGTCTGTAATGTTAAAAGCAACTTATTCAGAGGAAGAAGGTTGTTGGTTGTTGAATGGCGTAAAGCGGTTTATCACTAATGGAGATAGTGATTTGCATTTAGTGCTTGCTCGTAGTGAAGAAGGTACAACAGATGGTCGTGGACTTTCCATGTTTATTTTTGATAATCGTGAGAATAAAAAGAATAATGGTCGTCAATTGATTGTTCGTAGAATTGAAAATAAACTTGGTATTCATGGTAGTCCAACGTGTGAGTTGGTATTTCGTAATGCCAAAGCAGAAATTGTGGGTGATAGGAAATTGGGGTTAATTAGATACGTAATGTCCCTTATGAATGGGGCTCGTCTTGGCATTGCGGCTCAGTCGGTAGGTATTCAGCAGGCAGCTTACGAAGAGGCTGTGTCATACGCAAATGACCGTAAGCAATACGGTAAAACTATTATTCTGTTTCCTGCTGTCGCAGATATGATTGATACTATCAAAGCTAGGCTTGATGCTGGACGCTCATTATTGTATGAATGTGCCAAATATGTTGATTTATATAAAATCTTAGAATATACAGGTCGTGAACGCCAATTATCTCCGGACGAGCGTAAGGAAATGAAGACTTATTCTCGTCTTGCTGATGCATTTACTCCGCTAGCAAAGGGTATGAATTCGGAATTTGCCAACCAAAGTACTTATGATGCTATTCAGGTGCATGGTGGTAGTGGGTATATGCAAGAATATCGTTGTCAACGTCTTTATCGTGATGCAAGAATCACAAGTATATATGAAGGTACTACCCAATTACAAGTAGTGGCAGCTTTGAGATATATTACAAATGGTACATATATCAGTTTTATAAAAGAATGTTATGAACAATCATCGGAAAAATCAGCAGATATAGAGGACATGATTTCTAAACTAGAATGTTCAATAGAATATGTAAAGGCTCAGAATAGTCAAGACGTGATTGATCATTGTGGAAGGAGTCTGTACGAAATGACTGCATATACGGTGATGGCTTTGTTGATACATAGGGACGCAAAAAAATCTCCTAAACTATTTGGAAAAAGTCAGGAGAAGTTCTTTAATATGGCTGTTAGCGAAATTGCTCGCCATTCAGCCTATGTACATCGTATCAGTGTCCCTTCTCAGAACGATTTGCCAACCACATAAGGTATTGACCATATTGGTTCTTTATCATAGGCTGGGCTAACTCGCGGATTTTATCTTGAGTAATCCAGCCTTTTTCAAGTGCAATGCCCTCTAGGCAAGCAATCTTCAAACCAGTTCTTTTTTCTAAAACTTCAATATATGTACTTGCTTCGCTGAGCGAGTCGTGCGTACCTGTGTCAAGCCAAGCAAAACCTCTATCAAGTTTCTGAACTTTTAATTCTTGATTTTCTAAAAAACATTGGTTTACTGTTGTTATTTCTAATTCACCACGAGCAGATGGCTTTATATTTTTTGCTATTTCAACTACTTTGTTTGGATAGAAGTATAGTCCAACAACAGCATAATTGCTTTTGGGATTAATGGGTTTTTCTTCAATAGAGAGACAATTTCCAGAATCGTCAATTTCTGCAACGCCATATCTTTCAGGGTCATTTACCCAATATCCGAAAATCGTAGCTTTGTTTTCTTCTTCAACTATTCGTTTGGCTTCCATAAGTATAGAATTAAGTCCAGAGCCTTGGAATATATTGTCTCCAAGTACGAGGCAAGCTGAATCATTTCCAATAAATTTATCTCCAATAATAAATGCTTGTGCCAATCCGTCAGGTGATGGTTGTTCGGCATATTCAAAATGCACTCCATAATCACTGCCGTCACCAAGTAGTCGCTTGAATGCTGGCAAATCGTAAGGCGTGGATATGATAAGTATATCTCTTATTCCTGCAAGCATGAGTACGCTTATTGGATAATACACCATTGGTTTGTCGAATATTGGTATTAATTGCTTGCTTACTCCTTTGGTAATTGGATATAGGCGTGTTCCTGATCCTCCAGCTAATACTATTCCTTTCATGTTGTTGATTGTTTGATTTTGCAAAAATACGAAATATTTGGATTTTATGGCTTATTTTACCAATAATTTCTTCCCGTTTTGAATGATTATTGTTGGTGTTGTGGGTACTATGTGTTGTCCCAATATATTATAATTGTTATTGTTCAAAAACTCTGTATTTTTAGATTTGATATTCTCAATTTCGTCAGGATCTTGGATTACAATTGTGGTGTAATTCTTGTAGCCTTGATATGTTCGCACTTCTGTCCAGAGTGTGTCATCTTTCAAGTCCTTATTTATATAATCTTTGGCAACTAGTGTTACATTGTATGTTCCTGGATTGAGTTTTGGTTGTTGGATGTCTTTGATTTCAATGGATTGATATCCATTAATAATAATATAACCATCACTATCTTCGCGTACTGGATAAATACTAGGGAATGAGTATTTTGCCAACTCATAATCTGTTGCCTGAGCATACATGCATTCTCCAGTTTGTGTATTTTCATATTTTAAAGAAAATATGACGTCAATATCACGATATGTAAAGTTATATATTTGTGCACAATCATGCCAGTCGGTGAATTTAACTGAAACAGATTGTTGTCCATTCGAGATGGTATTTGTTAATTGAATATTACCATATTCGGATATTATATTTATAGGCAAATTTGAATTATCAGTAGGAGGTTGGATTCCAATAACAATATCTTGTTCGTAATTAAAATTTCCTAAAGATGATTTCACGGCAGACAATTTACAATAACAATCACTCATACCACCCCAACCCCAATTGAAATGATACATGCCATTTAGGTAGCCATCACATACGAAACTATGGGCTAATGTCATGGAGGCATTGGCACCGCCCATTAGCACTGGGCGTGAGTTTGCCAGTTCGTTGTAGATATAATCTTCCCATTCTTCATCATTACAGTAATTATGATATATTTGTTGTATTCCGACATCATATCCAAAATATGTAGTCATTGCGTATGGTATATTTTCTGACCATGCCGCACTGCCATCAGAATCATAACCCATTTCAACCGCCATACCACAATCAAGCATTAGTTGCGCTACAGCATGTTGTTGAATTTCATTACTAAAAGTGTCATAATTATTGAGCATATTATTCCAATCATATTGACGTCCTTCAAAATAATAATCATATTGTGTACCTGTATAATAATCGGTATAAGAATGTCTTCCATGCGCTTTTTCAGGCCATTCGTGGTATTTCATGACTTGTGCCATTGCCGTAGCTACACATCCTGTATATCCTGGAGTGTATTTGGTTTTGGGGCACATACTATTATATGGCTTGCCTTGGTCCCATTGTGTGTCTAGTAGTATAGGAACATAAAGTCTGTTTTCGTTTGCCTTTTGGGATATTGTAGTATTTTTTTTGAGAGTAAAAGCGTATGAAATCTGACGCTCATATTCATCAAGCCAATACTTGAAGTTTGGGGCTATGTTGGTAATATCAAATGTTCCATGGTTGGAATAGCAAAGTATTTCTTCTGCTTTTTCGTCTCCACCTGCTATTATAAATCCGCCGTCTTTATGATTAAAGACATAGTAAATTGGGGCGTTATTTATACGTGCAGTATATTCCAAAGACAAGTCGTTTTGTCTGACTTGTCTAGCTTTTACCATTGTTATATTCTGAGTGGTCAGAAAATTAAGCACATTTGCCCTGGCTTTTGATTCACTTATTGTTTGTGCTACTATGTTGATGCATGTCATTGATAGCATCAATGCAACTAATAACTTTTTCATATGCAAGTTCGTTTGTCTTATCACCGCAGAGAGTTTTAGGTGTCCCTGCAGTCAATAGTCCATTATTTATAAACCATATATTATCTGCTATTTGTAATGCCATTTCTGCCTCGTGGGTGGAAAATAGTATAGCTTTGTTGTGTTCGTGTGCAAGTCGTTTGAGTAGCAACATTATGTTTGCTTTGTCGGGATAATATAAAAAGTTTGTTGGTTCGTCCAAGAGAATAATAGGTGTCTCTTGTGCTATTGCTTTGGCTAGCATCACCTTTTGGCGTTCTCCATCACTAATAGAATCTATTTTTTGTTGAGCAAGATGGTTGATTTCTGCCCATTTCATGCATTGGTGGATTATGTCTTTATCTTGTTGGTTCAAGTGCCCCCAAAAACCAGTATGAGGATTTCTTCCCATTGCAACAACTTCATATACGGATAGATTATGTATATGATTATTATTTGTGAGTACAATGCTTACTTGATGTGCAAGTTCGTGTTGAGAGTATTCGTTTAGATTTTTGTCAGCAAGGATGATAGTGCCATCAAGTGGGGGTAAAAAACCTGCTAATGTTCGCAGAAGGGTTGATTTACCCGCTCCGTTAGGACCAAGCAGGCAGGTCATCTCTCCTAAGTGGAGTGATGCATCGGATATTTGGCAGACAGTTCTTTCTGCTCTGCCTTTTAAGTATCCTATTTTCAAATTATGAATTATGTATGAGCCAGACATAATATCCTATCATGCAGAGTACAAGAAACGAACCTTCTATGCGATTTATTATTTTCTGTTTTCCAATTATCGTAAATAACCATAGTATGATACATGAACATAGCATTGTAGTAAAGTCAATAGAAGTAATAGTTCCAATAGGTAATGGGTTGATGACAGATGCAACACCGAGAATGAATAATATATTGAACAGATTGCTTCCTACAACGTTGCCGAGTGCCATATCTGTGTCGCCTTTCTTGGCTGCAATCATACTTGTTGCTAATTCTGGGAAGGATGTTCCGGCTGCTACTATTGTAAGGGCAATGACGGAGTCGCTGACTCCTAACATCTTTGCTATATCAGTTGCTCCATTCACCAGAATCTTTCCTCCATATATTAAAGCTCCAAGTCCTACAATTACGAGTATAATCATTTTGAAGATATTAATTTCTTCTTTATTGTTTATTGGGGATTTTTGTGGGTTGTCGTTATGGTCTTCTTCACGTTTGCTAATTGTTAACCATAAAAAAACAGTAAAAAATATAAGTAATACTATTCCTTCTTCCCAGTTTAATTCATTGCCTTCAAACGAGAAGTCAGAAATAAAAAATAAAAGCAATGATGATGCCAAAATATTGAGAGGCATATATCTATAGAGAACACTCTCTTTTTTGCAAATTACAGGACAAACTAGTGCAGTACAACCCATTATGGCTAATGTGTTAAATATATTGCTACCTACTACATTACCTATTGACATTTCAGCTTTTCCCTCTATGCTTGCAATAGTGCTTACTACAAATTCAGGCATACTAGTGCCGAAAGCAACTATTGTCAAACCTATAATAAGGGTTGAAACATTGAACTTTCGAGCAATACCAGAGGCTCCATCTGTAAGCCAGTCTGCTCCTTTCAAGACTAACAAAGTTCCAAAAATAAATAATATAATTGTTATTATCATCTACTTTTTTTTTATAACTTTGCAAAGG
>JAGHSE010000187.1 GCA_018066015.1 Candidatus Colivivens equi | reverse complement strand
GTGTTATTCCATTTGATGGCATACACACAACCTAAAAAACCTCCGTATATAATAGGTAATTTCCAATACTTTCTATTATAAATCTGTCCTCCACCCGGAATGGCTAGAGCTAACCAAAGAGCTGTCTTTGGATTTGGTTTCCATGATACATGAATGGAGTCGGCTACAAATAACGAGTCCTTTGGAACATTCAAATCAATTTTTGATATATCAATATGACTGACAGAATCCAACGACTCATTAATGTTTTGTATTACAACATCCACAGAGTCTAGTCTCTCTCTATGTTTCTGAGCCTTAGGTATAGATTGCATAGGCTCTTGTGCAATGGCGTCAAAATATCCTACAACCATTACTACCAATATACAAAACAATCTATAAAACCACATCCCCATAAACATACGCGAATAATTGTGCAAAGATAATAATAAAAATTGAATTTGACGAATGTAGATTGAATAAATTATTCATAATCAACATTGCTTACAAAAGTGTACAATACACTTAGATATATAGCAAACTGCAAACCTACAATCCACTAAAAATGGTGTCTTTCATAAAAAATGTATCTGAAATAAAAAAGACTGGTATGAACCAGTCAAATCTTTGTGGGCGTTGACGGATTCGAACCGCCGACCCTCTGCTTGTAAGGCAGATGCTCTAAACCAGCTGAGCTAAACGCCCTGAGAAAAAGTCGGGGCAGCGTGACTCGAACACGCGACCGCCTGGTCCCAAACCAGGAACGCTACCAACTGCGCTATACCCCGTACTTTTGTGTATCATTTCTCAAAAGCGGTGCAAAGATACAACTTTTTTCTGTATCCACAAAATAAACCACACGTTTTTTATTACTTTTTTCTAAATAGTCCTTCAATTGTTGAATTTTCAATAATCACAAAAATCGGTTTTCCATCTGGCGCATATTTCGGAATGCCTAAATTTGTCAGTTCTTTTAGGATATATGTTTTTTCACTATCCGAAAGTATATGTCCATACTTAATACTTGTTTCTTTGGCTAAAGTTTCGGCGATTGAATTGTTAACACTATGACGAATGACACTAAGCGACTCCATTGCAGCATAAATTATGTCATGGAGTAATTTGACTGGACTAACATTTTTAATACCTGCAGGTATGCCATTTATTGAGTATGAACCACCACCTAGATTTGTTAAATCAAATCCGATATTAATAACATCATCAAAGATATCATTGAGAGTAACTTCCTCAACTTTGGTAAACTGAATTAACTCCGGAAATAACAACCCTTGCGTAGAAGACTTATGCTCTTGAATATGGCGAAGATATTCTTCGTATAATATCTTGACATGTGCTCGATGTTGATCTATTAACATCACACCCGAACTATTTGTTGTAACTAAATACTTGCCTTGATATTGAAAACATTCTAAAGTATTATCTTTTTGAATTTCTTCCTTATCTATAGATATAGAGTCCCATAAAATTTGCTGAGAGGCAGTATTTTTATTTTTTTCAAATGGTGTATAAGCACTACTTCTTTCATTATTGGTAGAAGTAAAAGTATTATTGAGAGGCTTGTGACCTATTTCAACAACAGGCATAGCTGGAATATCTGGTTTATCTATCACATCAAAGTCAATTGTAGGAACCTCATGATATTTACCAATTGCCTCTTTGACTCCAGCAGCAAGGATTTGCCAAATTTCTTGTTCGTTGTCGAATTTTATTTCTGTTTTCGTAGGGTGTACATTGACATCAATAGAGGATGGATCGACTGATAAATATAAGAAATAAGAAACATGGTCTCCTTTAGGTATTAAATTATCGTAAGGATGCATCACAGCAGAATTGAAATATGGATGACGCATAAATCTGCCATTTACGAAGAAATACTGATGACTGCCTTTCTTGCGTGATGATTCAGGTTTTGCCACAAAGCCAGCAATACTAACAATAGGAGTTTCAACTTGAACTGGGAGGAGTTCACCTCCTATTTTCTTCCCAAAAACATCCAAAATTCGCTGTTTCAAAGATGCAGGCTGAAGATTGTAGATTTGGATCTTATTATTACACAACACAAATTCTACATCTGGATTAGTCAATGCTACTCTTTCTAATTCTGCCATTGAATTAGATAATTCTGTTTGTGCTGACTTTAAGAACTTTCTTCGTGCTGGAATGTTGAAGAATATGTTTTTAACACAAAAATTACATCCTACAGGACATACAATGGGTTCTTCTGAGTCAATGTGCGAGCCAGATATTCTGACCATTGTGCCCAATTCATCTTCTATACGACGAGTCTTCAGTTCTACTTGTGCTACAGCCGCAATAGAAGCTAGTGCCTCACCACGGAATCCCATAGTAGAGAGGGTAAACAAATCTTTTGCTTCTAAAATTTTAGATGTGGCATGGCGCTCAAAAGCCAACCTTGCATCAGTCTCAGACATTCCTTTCCCATCATCAATAACCTGCACACAGTTTTTTCCTCCTTCTTCAAGTAATACAATAATTTTTTGTGCACCAGCATCAATAGAATTTTCAATTAATTCCTTAACAATTGATGCTGGACGCTGAACAACCTCACCAGCGGCTATCTGGTTTGACACTGAATCAGGAAGCAAATGTATGATATCATGCATAATAATGGTTAATGCTATTGACGGTTTAGTTGATTATTGAACGATAAAATATTGGTAGTATTAAGTGCTATGCATTACTTATGAATTATGCAAATAATACATCACAACAATAAGTATAACAGCTATGAATATTAGTGCCCCGCTGGAAATCGAATGTCCTTTCTCCTTTCTGCGTTTGAGATGAGTAGTTGCGTTAACGAACTTTCCTCTAATTTCTTCTGGATCAAACTCCTTTTCAGGTAACAGGCCCAATTCACGCTTAGCATTCTCCTCAATCTTTTGAAGTTTTTCCTTACGTGGATTATAGTATATATAATTATGTTGAAACCCTCTAGGCTTATCTACACGAAACAAACTCATAGCC
>JAGHSE010000230.1 GCA_018066015.1 Candidatus Colivivens equi | reverse complement strand
CTTTTACAATAGTATTCAACTCTTTTTTCCTTTCATTCAGATACCTGTTTGACATACTTATAGTTTGTTAATATCAAAATTGAATTTCTTTTGATTTTATAATTGCATTAGTCGGAATTGGTGAATTTGTAAATATACTATTTCTTCCGTGTGCATCATAATAGAAAGAAATATCACCTAATTCATCAACATCAATCCAATATACATAGTATTTCTCATCAAACGAACTTTCTTTCTTTTTCCTATTTTTTGTTATGTTTGACATCATTGTCTTAAAAGAATCACTTTTGGGGTCGGTAGTAAGTAAATATACCCGTTTTGAATTATAAGTATATACTCTACTCTCATTTTGTGGAAGTATTCCTTTCTCCATTATTAGATTATGGTTTTTTGAAGGAGAACAATGATTTAATTTAGTAATATTTTTCTTTTTTTGGGTTGATATATCTTCTTGCCTAATGGGGTCAAACATAAGAAATACCCACTTTCTATTAGTTTCTTTATCCGTATGTACTTCTTCTCTAACGGTATAATATCCACATCTTTCCATTTCCCACTTTATTATATCTACATTATTCAAAATAAATTGCATTAGAACGGAATTATAAGATTCTAAATAATTGGGTATCTGGTCAACCGTTACTATTTGAACCTCAAATGGATTATATACCCTAAATTGATAGTCTCTCATATTGTATTTGACTTTCAATTCTTCCACAACTTGAGATACACTTTTTATTTCACCATTATTATTACTTTCAATTATAACATCATCTTCCAATGATGCTTCGGTTGCCATCTTTGATGCTTTCGCTATATCTTCATAATCCTCAACATCCTTATTTCTTTCCGAAGCTGGAATTGAATTAAAATCAAAATTATCAAAATAGTCTTGAAACGATTTGTATGCTTTTGATTTTTCTTTCTTATTAGCACTCTCGATTAAGTAGTCATTTATATTCTTCATACCGACTTTATATTTGTTATATAATTAATAATAAAATTAGGCAACATTTCTTACCACACTTTTCACATCGTCATAGGTGAACTTTCCAAGACAAGCACCAAAGACAATTTCAAATCGCGCTCCCGATTTCAAGTGTTTCGTGTTCCAACGGAAGCACTCTTCATCAACATATCTTTGGAGATAGGCAATGCTAATGTGATGGTAAACACCATCAACCATTAGTTTGAAATGTGACCAAAAACCTTCCATACTATTGATACCGACACCACCAACACTTAAACTCTTTCAAAGAGTGATTGCAAGTGAAATGCTTATAACCATTTTCTTTTGTTAGGGTCTTGTAAATGACACTTTCATCGGTGTAAATTGTAGTGCCGTTAACTTCAATGAATTGGTTGATGATAGGAATGATTGTTTCCTTTGTCGTATTTGGAACGTGAATAGCAACAACGTGTCCGTTATCCCTTTGTATCATACCAAAGATAGCGGACTTGTTAGCACCACCTTGTCCGTGCTTTTTCTTCTTCCATTCGTGTCTCCACTTGTTATCACCACCAACGTATGCCTCGTCAATCTCAACCTCACCTTCAAGGGCAACACTATCATCTTGAGCGAAGCAAGAACGAACCTTTTGGAGCATAAACCAGGCGGTCTTTTGAGTAACCGAAATATCTCGCCCAAGTTGGTGACTTGAAATACCCTTTTTATGAGAGGAAATAAGATAGATGGCAAGAAACCATTTAGTCAAAGGGATTCTACTTGCTTCAAATATCGTACCAACCGTAGAATTGAACTTTTTATGACAATCACGATTAGGACAAAGGAAGCGACCATCGTTGCACTTGTAGCAATGATGTTGACCGCAATAAGGGCAAACGACATCATCACCCCATCTTTGTTGAGCGAGAAAATCCTTACAAACCTCATTTGAAGTGAAGTGACTTGTAAGAGCGAACACGCTATCAAAATGGGAAAAGTTTACCATATCAATCTATGAGGGGAATAACCTCACAATATTAATATAGTAAACTTTTCTAAAAATTCAAATATTTATCCACTTATTTTTGGATATTTATCAAGGAGTCAATAAGTATATCATTGCCTTACCTTTTGTCTTTGTTTGTGAGTGAAGATAGACGGTCTGTTACTTCATCAAGCGAATATGGAACGACATCCCTTTTCCCATTACAATACTTTTTGCTGATAGAAAGGAAACTGCGGCAGACATCTGCGAATTTATTGTAGTTAAAGTGTTCAGTGGTTCCGTCTTCATATACTCTACTACTGTTGTTTACACCACTGAGCAGAGATCCAGCAAAATAGTATGTCAACGCTTTCCGACCATCATCTGAGACATGTGTCGCATCTTTGCTGGTTTGCCACCATTCCAGATAAACTCCCAATGTGAGACAAGGGAAGCTCCCACTCTGAGCCGTACCGCATTTGAAAGGCACAGCACAATATGCCATTTGTGGATCAGCAAGAATAATGTCTGCATTCTGTAGGAAAAGAAACACATTCCTGCAAAACAGATCCTGCAATCTTTCTGTCTCTACTTTAGCTGACAATTTGTTCATGTTTAATTTCGGCATATCCGCACTCATCAAAAAACTTAATTAGTTCGTCTTCATCATCTACGCATTCCCAGTCGGAACGACGAGCAAAACAATCTCCATTCAAACTGTAATCTTTGGTGAGGAAATGAGTACTAATAAACTCCTCAAGACTTACATATCCTTCTTCATCTGCCATATCTCCGAACTCTTCATAGTAGCAATCAATCAGATTGCTCTTATCATATTCGGCAATTCTATCCCATATCTTTTTGATGATATTTTCCGGCATTTTGCACTCATCATCATACTTGTCAATGATGAGCTGACCGTCCTCATTATACCAATCCTGCTCAATCTTATCCATACCAAGGATATCTGCCAAAGACTTCCTTTCGTCATCGTCATTACAATCGTAATCATAGATGAATTCGTCGTTCGGCTCGGTTCCCATATTTTTTACATTAAGACAACCATAGCCGATTTTTTTCTTGTCTTCATCGAAGATATCTACATTATAATAACAGTCGTTGCCATAGATACAGAAACAGAATGCTTCTATACCATCTTCACGAAGTTTTATGTAATATTTCTTTTTCATCAGTATTGATATAGATACGCTTGTACTCTTGGACAAATACAAGCGTATCCTCTTGTGCTTCTATTTTTTTATTTTTCAAGCATTCTTTGTCTGAAGATGTTTAATCATCCCAGAAATCATCGTCATCTTCTTCGTCTTCGACCTCAACATCCTGAATTGTTGATTCATCGAAGAACTTTTCAGCTACTGTATATTCGTTTTCAGAACCGGATCCGTTGTCAAATTCTAATTCATACCATTTTCCATCATAAATAATACCATTATTCAGGTTGATACAATTAAGAGGAATAACAGCTTCGTCATCGTCGGTAAATCCAGGAACTTTTATCTTGGCAGGATCAAATTCTTCACCTTCTGCCAATTCAATAGTTGCAAACCAAAGACCGTTTTCATAGTTCGCCTTAACGGCAATCATATCGTTCTCATCTTTGTAACCATTGAGAACAGAAGTGTTGTAGATATTATCAATATCCAAGTTCTTACTAAAATTCTCTTTGAAGAAATTACCATTAGCAGGAAGCTGAATATTGCCATCTTCGTCAAACCACTCCCACATCTGTTCTGCAGGATCAACCTCCAATGGGTCTTGATCATCATTGAGATAGAACTCTATTTCATCGACATTTGCTAAAACTGCATAGAACGTCTCTCCTGTCTTCTTAAGTTCAGGAAGAGCTTCTTGATCAATTGGAGAGATTTCCACCCATCCATAATTTCCACTTATTCGCAGCTCAACTTTTTGGGATCCTTGATTAGCCTTCATAGCCATTCCTTCATTCATTTCTTGTTGTTCCTTTTCCATAATTTTTTGTTTTTAATTTAAATGTATTATTTATTATGTCTTTTCGATCTTAACATTATCAGCAATAAACATATCCATGATCTGGAATCTTGTTGGTTACTGTTTGATACGCGAATGTCGCGTTTCAGAGACTCTATTCGTCCTCAACAATCTTTACTATTTTATCCACCTCTGCCAAATCCTCTCTCAGTCGGGAAATGAATGTGACAACTTGTTCTGGCGTGGTTGCAATAGCAGGGAAGCCGATTGAAGAGAAATATTCCTGGGTTAATTTCTGTAATTCATCAGGAACTCTGTCAAACATATATTCTGACTGAAGAGCAAACCGGCAGCCGGTTACCTCAGTGTTATCTCGCATTGTTCCGCCCATACGCCTTACTACGCATTCAACAGCGCGGGCTGCTTCATAGTCATCAATGCTTGTAGCCGTATCAAACAATTCTGTTATAGCCTTAGTCGTTTCGTTCTTAGGTTCTCGGTATTTTAATTGCAGTGTCAGAAACATACCACCAAATCTTTGAATCCCATGATCTCTCAGATAGTCGCGCAGAGGAGAATAGCCGAGCCGAGACAGATACACATTGTTGAGAGATCTGGTAAAGTCGCAAAGCGACGGATGACTGTCCATATCGCCTTGCTCATCATAAAGTTCTCTTAGCAGTATTACTTTCATATATTAGCAGGTTATTGTTTCTTGTTTTTATGATATTCAATATCACGCATAATTGCGTCATTAATGATTTTTTGTTCTTCGGCAGGCAGTTCTGATGTATTTCTGCCTTCAGGGAGGATATTTCTTGCTGTAATCCTCATACCTTCATAAAGGAAGTACTCAAATGCGCCCTTTTCATCTGCTGCAAGCATTGGGTGTATTGTGTCAACACCGTCGGTGGTAAAAGTTGCCCACTTGAACTCCAATTCCTTACCATTGCGGGAAAGAATGTGAAAGAGTTGTAGTTTTTCGCCGTTTGGATAATAACTTCGGTCGATCTTGAATTTTTTAATTGTCTGCATAAGTAATTTCGTTTTGGTTACGTTTTTATTATAGCATACTCTTAATAAAAATTCAATTTCTCTATCACATTTTTTTTAGGTTGTTTGTTGTAAAAGGGTTATGATAGTAGTTCAACAATTACCAAAATAAGGATAATGGTAGCGATCAGGTATAAAATACCCGAAGTTACAAAAGTGAAGATAATTCTGACGATAAAAAACAAAATCCTCAGTATCCAGCCACTTAATGCTAAAAGTATTATAATTCCGATAATACCCAATATTGTTAAAATTACATCCATACTATCTGTACCCTTTTACGTTTTGTCAATAATTTCTGGTTACCAAATAATAACAGGTTTTACCAAATCATATATTAATGTGTTCTTCGGATTGTAATCGGTATTATTTGTCAGGACGCAAACGAAATATTTATCTCCATGTTTTCCGATAAAAGAGCTAAGGGCATTAACCCATTTTGGATCAGCTTTGTCGATGCTAAAGATTATCAGATGTTTATCTTCTGGATATAAATTCATCTCCTCTTGCCACGGAATTATCCTTTCATAATAAGACACGCCGCTTTCGCTTTCCATAATTTTTGGCGTTCCTCGTAAAACATCAAAGTTGTCAAGATCTACATGAATAACACGATATCCAGCATGTTTAGCCATGTCAGATATCCATTCGAGTGCGTTTCCGATTACCATGAAGTCCGACATCGTGTCAAGATGTTCTGCGACTTCATACTCGTTATCATTCAGCTCATCTACATTTAGTTTTTTCCAATACTCACTTTTTTCCATATTGATTGTGTTTTTAGATTGATATTTTATAAATAGTTCTTTTCTCACAAAAATTCATTAGAATTCAAAAAAAATCAAAATCTCATTCTTGAGCACTTCTCTTTGATTTCTTCCAATTGCCTAAATTTGCTATTGAGTAGGTTTGCAGCCTCTCCAATTTTTACATTTGTCTGGTTGGACAGAGAGATGATTTCATTAATATGATTCACTTGGATAGCAGAAGAAACCGTGTCATTCCAGCTTTCAGACACACGCTTGATAGCATTATTTAATATCAGCATTGATTCCTGTAGTTTGACTACGTCATTCGAGATTTCCATAAGTCGTTATCTTATATACTGTGAAATTGTTTCTGCAGCAGCCTCAATCGTTTTTGTCGCGTCTGATAGTAAATCGGTCAATTTCAATTCGGCTCCCCTTGCCACATCCTTTATTTCTAGAAGAGAATCTTTGATGTTCTGACCGATTGCTTTAGCTTCTTCGTAATACATTTGCAATTCCTTTTCTTTGTGTTGCATATCCTCAAGTTTTGCTAAAGCACGTCGAAGGTCTCTGTCGTTAGATTCGCTATTATTCTGCCGAGCATAGTTTTCCGCAGTTTCTACTTCATTTTTTGCGCGTCTTACATCATCTGCTACAGAACTTAAAACATTTTCAATAGAATTTACGAGTTGTCGAGCTCCTTCTATGTCCTTCATGCAATCATTCCCAATGGTTGTTAATTGTCCGATGTAAGAATAGCGGAAATCTTTAAGACTGTTGGCGAAAGTATGAATTTCGCCAACATCTTTTACTGAAACTTGTGCCATGGGTTAACGACCTAAATATGCCTTTAAGTCTTCAGACTTCTTGTGAACATAACGCTGATGCTCGTCAATGAGCTGCGCCATCTCTTTGATTCCTTTCAATGCATCAATAAATCTCTGCATGAACTCCTGTTGCACTTTGTCATTCCATGCCTGATTTACAGTGTTCATTGATCGTGTTGCATCATTTGTACATTGTACCAATGACTCTTTGTACTTTCTCAATGCATTTTCAAATTCTACAAGTTCATCAATGGAACTTAAGCTCGCGTCATTTGCCATAATTCGAAATTATTTAATGAATTTTCCTAAAAAACCAAGTTTGTTTTTTACTATTGTTTGTAATTCCCTTTTTATAAGTAAAATAGAATCTGCTACTTTGACTGTCGGTGATTTATATAGTAATTCAGAGTTAAGTTTTATTGATTCGGCTGTACTAGAATCTTTTTCAGGAGCAAACCATAATTCATCAGTGGCCAAATCTATTTTTAAGTACTCATATCTTTTTGTGTTTAAACCTTTTATACAAGAACCACCAGTAGCAAAAATAGTAGCATCTTCATTATATGCCCAATATCCCATCATCTCAGCGCGATCCTCGTAAAAGTCCCACAAATCGCTAAAAAATATATAGAATTTTCCATCAGACATTGTTCCTTCCAAATTTATGCGGAATTCATTATTTTTTAATATTAGCCAATTTGAATTACCGTAATGGTCCTCAAATCTGTATTTTCTATCGACATTTTTATTGCTTAATTTTTTAAATGCTCTATTCACTCTTTTGATTTCAGCAGTTTCTTTCTTTTTCTTTTCTTCCTCTTCTTTCTTTTTCTTTTCTTCCTCTTCTTCCTTTTTCTTAATAGTACCATTCAACCATCTCTCAAGATCATCTTGTTTGAATTTGTTAGAGTTTTTGAGTTTAGCTTTTTTATACCATTCAATTGCTTTATCATAATCGACATTGAATCCAATACCATTTTCATAATTATTAGCAAGAAAAACCATTGCTCTTACGTTACCGAGTTCTGCAGCTTGAAGATATAATTCATTGGCTTTTTTAAAGTCTTTGGACACACCTCTGCCATATTCATACATGATACCAAGGTTTGTAATTGCATAATAATCTCCTTTTTCTGCACCCTTAGAATACCAGAATAAAGCTTTTGTATAATCTCGTTCAATGCCGTTCCCTTTATCATATTTATACCCAATATTATTACAAAAACTGCCATTTGCTTTTTCAGCAGCCTTAATTAAATACTTGTTTCCTTTTGTTTCATCCTTTTCAATGCCATTCCCATAATACAAACAATTTCCTAGATAATACCAAGCACTATCAATCTCAAAATCGATAGCCTTTGAGAATGAACTATATGCATTGTCATAGTTGTCGTTATCATAGTCTTTAACAGCTTGGTTGAATTCTTTTTCGCAAAGATTTTGTTCTTCTTGTGTCTTTTCTGGATGAATATCTTTAAATGCAGACTTAATCGCTTCTCTACTCACCTTAGTGTCATAGAGTGAATCGAGATAGACGTGCATTGCTTTATCGGAATCTTGCATTAAGAATTCTGCAGTTGTTTCAATAAACATCCTGTCTTCTTTGGACAACTTAAATATAGAAACCAGTTTGTCAAAAATAGCATATTCATTTGGAGTGAAAACACCATCACTTGAGATTAGATGCCATGCAAGACATAGAACCCGATTTGTACAATGTATTGGCAGGATCTCTTTTTTCAGGTTGTCGAAAGACATGCTTTTGTTATACAATGATAATCCGTCATTGAGATATCTGCGATTCCAAGGCTCTACGCATGTTTCTATCAGCAGTTTATGAAGAAGATTGTCGTTGGCATTTTCTCCATCGCACTGCGCAATGTAAGCTGAGAGTTTTATCAATGCAATTAATCGTTCTTCTTTTTCTCTCTTTATTTCTTCTTCCGGCTTTTTGAGATCGATAGGGTCTTTATCGATTTCTATAAAATCATTTATCGATTTCAATTTTCTTCCACACCAATAGCACTCGGTATCGTGAGGCGTTACAGGTGTCGATTTAATCTTATCGACATCATATATAGGGTTGCCCTCTTTTCCTAATGCAGGCTCTAATATAAGATCCATTGCAGAATATGCAACAGAAGGACTCTGCTTATACATTGTTTTTTTGCAAGTTGGGCAGCAATACCAACCAGATATATCGAGAATTTTCATTTTTGCTTCTTTTAAATAGTTATCAGACTAAAAATATTATTTCCTTCATCAGGATAGTTGTAAGGAATTATAGTGTTTGCTCCTCTTTCCTTATTATATACTAATGCACGCAGACTTTTTACATTATCTGAGAGATTCTCTACCATACGGCTATCTACAGGAAGACTCATGTTGCCAGCCTGAAGCAAACGAAGCATTACGATATCGTTGAAGAACATTTGCATTTCAGAAAGCCTTAAGTCTCCATCTGAGAAAACTGATTTAGGAGAGTCTGTCTGGATAATTGTATGAACACCTACAGAAGGACCATTGCTAAGTATATAACGAAGTTCTTCACAAAGTTTTGTCGGTCTTCCGGCTGTATAGCCTACGGTATTATCCTGAACACTTGTTAATGGCTGAGACGAACCGAACCCTAAATCCACTGCCATAAATCCTGGGTTCGGTTTTTGTTCAGGTTCTTCAAAATTCCCAAAGTTTGGCATCTCGAATCCTAAGCTGTCGGTCATCGCCATGGATTTTTCAGAAGCAGAACCTGTGACATTGGAATGCTGAACATTGTCAAGGGACTGAACCTTATCAAGAGGCTGAAGTCCTCTGGTCATTCTCTCCAGATCAGTGTAGCATAGCTGGTGATTAGGCATAACAAGGAAAATCTCATCGAGACCTTTGACGGCACTTCTGTCCTTATCTTTCAGATCCATACGATAATGTACGGTTGCAGCCACACGCTCTAACATTTCATTGCGTTCGTCTTCTTCTATTGCATCAACATTTTTTAATCTGCAGAATTGACGTACAAGTCTCAATCGGTGGTCATTATCCGATCGGGCTTCTTCATCGACAAACTCTGGGAATGTTGTGAATACCTTGAACTGGAATCGCAAACCGGTCTTATGGCAAGCATAATAAGAAGACAAAACATTATTCCAAAGAACGCGCTCGGCTTGCAAACGGTTGTTGATGCCCATAATCAGCACGTTGCTGCCATTCCCTCGCTTGTAATTTGAATATAGAGGTTCTCCGCTAATCGACAGATTCTTGCCAAGGATGCCCATTGGCACAGAGTTAAAGCCGGACATGCACTTCTGTACAAGTCTGTCAAGCTCGTCATTACCAACTTTGTAGATTTGTGATGCGTTGAAGTAGAACTGATCGTTCCCGGCTTTTGAAAAATGATCAGATAACAGTGCATCGTGTGTCTTGTTGCGGTAAATGTCATTCTTGCCAGCATAATTATATACATATCCATGTGCCGGTTGTGCTGCACGATGGCAATAGATCACTTCACCCTTCTGCAGGCTATTGACTTGTTTTTGTACATCCCGGTCATTTACCTCGCATTTCACGACATCCTCTTCTTTACATCCCATAAACAGGAAGTCACTAAACTGAGCAAGAGCGTCGCCTGGGATATCGGAATTCTGGAGAGTCTGAGTCGCCAGAATCATATGAATGCCATAACTTCTTCCCTTGCGGGCTATATCTGTAACTATGTTGGTGCCATTTGAATTTGACTCAACCTTGAACAAATCCTGACATTCATCCACAAGCATCACAATATGCTTCATCTGTGGCTTGCCATTTCGGCGAGCGTAGTCGTTATAGCGATTGATAGATGGCACATCATTATCCTGAAAGATCTCACCTCGGCGATCCATCTCTTTCATTATCGATTGCAAAATCTCTTTTGCCACCTGTTTGTCGGCGCCATTGACAAGAAGCTTGCTCACATGAGGAACATTTTTATAATAGTTCATTTCTACGCCTCCTGGTTTGAAGTCCATAAGTATTACATCCACTACCGACGGATCATACTTAAGCATGAGGTTTGTCAAAATAGTGTGTAAGGTAAATGACTTACCCATACCAGAACGACCAAGGATAAAGTAGGAAATATAGTCAACCGCATTCAACTTAAGATTAACTGTTGTTCCTTCTGCTGTCTCTCCAATAGGAATGACAATCGAATCTATATCACTCTTTGGTTGATTTGCCAGATCCTTAATTGGTGCATTATTATACAGGGTTCCGTCTGAAATCTTTTCGTACACTTTGTTAGGTACTACTTTAGACATATTCTTTATATAATCAACAATCAGGTCTTCAAGAATAGCAGGTCGATCTTTTCCATCTTCCTCTGAGGTTATTATTGCTTTCTGTCGTAAGAAATCAAGTGCCAGGTTATTTTGTGAATCTGTCAGAGATGAATAAATATTGAAATATTCGAACAGAGGAGTATTCCATCGGTTGTTTTCATCTCTATAGCAGGATATATTGTCACTCAAGACTACTGCGAAATAAATACCTGCATTTGCACCTTCTTTAATTACATCGTCCAAATCTACAAACAGATCTTTGAACACTCGGTCGTTGACATCATATCCTGCCAATACCACAATCTCTTGTGGACAGCATGGCTCTGCAATCGTATTGCGACCAGATCGATTCTTTTCTCGTAAGGTGCGCACAAAATTCCTTATATCTTCAAATGAAGAATGAATGTCTAATATTTTACAGACACTGTCAGGCAGGGAGGTAATGAAAGGATTTACTGTCCTGTTTTCAAGAACGGTAATATGGACCTTCTTTGTAGGAAATGCCAATAGCATTGTCGCTACAAAGTTATCAAGCATTTTCATCTTATCCTTCAAATCTGCCTTGCCGGAATCTAAGATAAAGTGAGGCAGACCCGCATCTATCGCATCTTTCCAACTAAACACACTACCTCTTAACTGCCCTTGCTCGAAAGACCATTGCTTAGCCGGTAGCCATTGCAAAGCATGGCGTCGAGTGGCACAGGCATTTAATCCTTCCAGCCATTGTCGGTCAAATATTCCTCTTGAAGGCTCTAAAAAGCCGCTGATTACAGGATCCTTAATCAGTATTTTCCCTTCATTTTCTTTACGGAGGGCATCAGCGGTTTTGATGGTCAAAAGATGTGCTGCCAAATACTTTTGCCAGTGAGGTAATATTTCTTTACAACGTTTCCGTAAATCTTCAATGATATCTTCCTTATATTCCGAATGAAAATCTATAATATTTTGAGAGGATTCCTTCTCAGAAACGTATAGTCCCACAAGGTTCTCGATATCTGTTGCATCTTCCTCGCCAGCGCTGATCTCAAAACTATTAGGATGTAGAACAATTCTGGCACCAGCAAGACATGCATTTCTATGAAGAAGCCGCGCTTTCTCCAAATATTCTGCCTTCATCTTTTGTTCTTCATTTTCACAACTTTGGACGTTTTTTGTCAGTTCACATCCATCGCTGTCTTCTGTTTGGGAATTAAGCCCAAGTATGTCGATTGCATTTTCAATTGAAGGTGTCCAAATATATGCATTGCTGGAATGAAGTCTGATTGTGTCATCAGCCATTTCTGCCGAAATTGCAGGTTCGTCGTAATATTTACTGAATATTTCCGAGCACATATTGATAGTCTCAGAAGAAATCGTCTGATCGAAATTGGAACCGTACTTGTCAATAAGGTACTTTTTAGCGGCTTCTTCACCTTCTTTGCTAGAAGAACGATAAAGTGTTATTTTTGTTTCTTCGAGTTTTATCTTTCTTAAAATATCAGAACAAACTTTTTCGCTCCAGTTAAATTCTTGCATATAAGCATTTTTACAGATGTCGGGGTCAAGCTCGCTGACGTTCTTTTTGGTAACAATTATTATTGTTCCTTTGTAATATATTTCTTCTGGAAGCTCTATCTGTGAGTTCTTAGGATCATTTGGATCAATATCAAGAATTTTTCCACCTTTATCTTTATAAGATACCCAGCGTCCTTTCCCAGATCCATTCTCGTCCAGTTCATCAGCTTCCATAGCAGCTTTAAGAAGGTTTACACTACCCTCAGTATCATTTATGATAGAGTCTGCATCATCTATCATAAGTATATGACTAAACATCCCACGTTCTCTAGTACGGTACAAGAACTTATAAAGCTCTCTAGAAGTACATTTACCTTTTATGATATGTATGTCACCAATACCATCATAGTCATCAGCGAATGTATATGGTAAGTTATATTTACCTCGTAAACTCTTTAAGATACTTATGACACACGACCAAGGTCCGTTATCTTGTACACCAGTGATAATTATACCTGGGTTGATACCTTCATTTGCCAAGATGATGAATTTCTTCAGCATATCGAATGCTGTCTCTGGATTTTGAACTTTCATATTGTGGAATTATGTTAGATATTATCTATTAGATTGTCTTTGTGTTTAAATTCATTTATGGATATGGTATAGGTTGAATGTCGAATTCACCATTTTCGTCTTTATATCGAGCCCAAGCATCATAATTATTAAACACTATATCTCCAATAATCATAAATTCTTGACCAGTAGTTGTATAAGGATTATTGGGAAACGAATTTCTAAAGCCCTTTGCGCTCAACTTTTTATCTTCGCCCTTTGTAACCAAACATACCATCCCACACATATCCTTTATATCTTTATAAATCGGTAATGAGAAATTGCCATTCTTATATAAATCTAATGCATATTTAATGATTAAAGAAGTCGGCACAACATGCTCCCAAATCACATATTGTTGCGAACCATAAGGAAAATTTGTGGTATTTAATTGCGTATATTTTTTATTGTCCAATATGTCATTTAATTGAGCAATCTTGTTTTGATCTTTCATGATAGGCCCATTTTTTGGATCTTTGTGAAGTTTCTCCGCTTCAACAGACACATACAGCTTTCCGTTTTCAAACAATTCCTTCACATAGTACGTTAATGACTTTTCATCATAGTCAATATAACTTAATTTTTCATGGAATTTCCGACAGATAATGCGATATTTAGCTATGTCTGCATCTTCAGTAGGTAGACTAGGATATTTATTTTTGTCCCAAACTCTCCAACTCATAATTGTAATATTTTATTGTTGTTTATTTTTCATTTTATTAGAAACTCTTCGCAAGAGATTCCCACAAGCCCTTTATTGTAAAGTATTCAGCGAATTAAGAGAGTGTTTTTCAAT
>JAGHSE010000135.1 GCA_018066015.1 Candidatus Colivivens equi | reverse complement strand
ATGGGAAGAATGTGCCAGATGTATTCTGCCTATCGACTGCTTGCTGATGGTGAGAGTGGTGCTAACGATTGGATGAACAACAAATATTGACGTAAGACAGATTCTCATAGTATTAACCCATTAGTGCGCACGTAACGAATAGTGCAATGAAAATTATGAAGAAGTTTTTTGTTACATTTAATTCTTGCCATTACAGTCTCATCAGCTTCATACATAATTAGAAATATGTTTTTGGTGGTGGAGTGTTTATAAAAACATTCTACCACTTTATTAATCATTGGAAGTAGAACCAAAAACAACACATCCATATGTCAGAAATTGAAGAAGTACGCTTAAAAATAAAGAAGCTTGAGGAAACCTGGATTGGTTACCTCGAATCATACAATAACGAATTGATTCCTATATGTCATACAATCACAGAAGACATGGAAGGAAGGTTGGACAGGCTCGACAAAGAGGAAGGCGAACCTGATCTGGGAAGACGCACCCATATTTACTGTTCATGGCAAGAGTATAAGAAATACAAGCTCATAGCTTACGCAACAAGAAACGATGAAAATGAATTCCGGTTCATTGTTGAGATATGCTCTTCGGGTAGGTATGGAAATAGTGCAATCGTTGAGTGGTTTGAGAATAAGGCAGAATTCTTAGAATGGTTATCAAGTCCAGATTCCGTGGAGAAATTAGAACAAATATATAAGAATCTGTATTGCAACCATTTCCTGAATTTGCTTGGGCTTATGTATGTTAAAGTTCCAGAAGAAGACTCTATTCATAGGTCTCTATTATATACACTAAACAAGAAAGTAAAACGTTGGAGGGCAAAAATCAAAAAGTATTTTCATAAAAGATCATCAAACGTCAATATGGAAGATTTTGACCTTGATTGGTTGTTATCAGAAGAAGATTTGTAGTTTTTAATAAATTATATTACATGAAACATTTTTTCACTCTCTTAATGACAATCTTCTGGGTATCATCATATGCACAGAAGACTATGATTGCCAACATTGCTGGTGTAGAAGAGGCAACAACCCTGAAGAATTCCATCACTCAGCATAACTGGAACAAGTATGAATGGATCGACACTTGCTGTACTCGTTATGCTATTGTGCACGACTGGTATGGGCGTTGCGGCATCTATGATCTTAAGACACATAAGAATGTAACAGAACTGGAATATCGGGATTTGAATTTCATGCGTATGATGGAGTTGGAAGATGGAAACCAAGCTGCTATGTTTTATGGTCTCATAGGACATAGAAAAGGGATAGTTTCTGTTGGGACAAACAATGATGTTGCCATACTCTCTATGATAGACGAAGAAATGAGTTACACTCTGGATTCATGCAGAACAATAGATAAAAAGATTACGAGACTTTGCCGTAAGTTGCTAGAAAAGGATATGAAAGAAGCTGGAGGTTTGTATGGTCAAGTATTTGTAATGGAGTCTCAAACAGGATATATCAAGACTTGGATGGCTCTTGAAGATAAGTTTCACAACGGAAAAATATCTGAGGCACCATTATTGAAGAAACAATGTAGCAACATGCCTCTCAAACCGATATTTGCAATTAATGCATTAGTAGAAAGTAATATGTCATGGAATGATAGTGTTGATACAAAGAATGGCATTGATTCTATCGCAAATATGATGATAATGGATTATAACTGGCATAAGGGAGGATTTGGGAAGGTAAGTTTTCTTGATGGATTCAAATTGCATTCTGACATTGCGATGGTTAGTCCTATGGCAAAAGCTTACCCAATTGCAGTTAAGCATTATTGGAACGAAGCTACAGATAAACCAAGGGAGACGGATGCGATGCAAATTGCATCTATCTACAATAACATTGCACTTGAAGGAAAACGTATTATAGAGCCTTCAGTCAATACAGACTCCATCAAAATTAGGGAGATTCACGATATAACTGAAAGTGACTACCATACAATACATATGGCTAAGGAATACCTCTACGCCACACTGCACAATGGTGGCATTGGTTCGAAGTGGACAAACCCAAAAGTGAATATTGTCGGTGATTACACGACTCATCGCATTGCCGTCCGACTATATATGATGACAATGCAAAAGACATGGAGAGATACTTTTCTGAGGAAGGACTCACAACTTATAACCAAGTAATATTTGCAGGCTATTTTCCCGCTGATAATCCTCAATATACAATCTGTGTGACTATGGAAAATGAAGGACTACCATTGTCTGGCAGAACAATCAGTAAAACTGTCAACAAATTGACAGAATATT